>JBCCLG010000001.1:0-60917 GCA_039027015.1 Acidobacteriota bacterium
CAGCCGTTCTGCACGGCCTCGGCCGTAGCCTCGGGGTTCTTCAGGTATCCCCGGAAGATCAGAGGGCCGCGGATCAGGATCTCGCCGTCGTCGGCGATTTTGCACTCCAGGGTCGGAATCGGCCTGCCGACGGTGCCGAGGCGGAAGGCGGTCAGCTTGTTGACGTGGGTCAGCACGGTCGCCTCGGTCATGCCGTAAGCCTCGAGGATCGGCATATCGATGGCCCAGAGGAACTCGAGGATCTCGCCGGAGATCGGCGCTGCGCCGGTGATGCAGGCGCGCACGCGCCCGCCGAAGCGCGCCTGGATCTTGCTGAACACCAGGCCCATGCCGATTTTGTGCTGCAGCTCGAGCAGGCCCGAAGGGGACCGGCCCTCGAGCTTGGCGCGCAGGCGGCGGCGGGCCACGCCGTCGGCCCAACGGAATATCGCCTGCTTGCCCGGGGAGCTCTTCTCCACCTCGCCCTGCACTCGGTCGTAAAGCTTCTCGAAAATGCGCGGCACCGAGCCGAAGACCGTAGGCCGCGCCTCCGTCAGCTCCTCGATCACCGAGCCGACCGAGGTGGCGTAGGCCGCCGGCACGCCGACGCTGACCCGGCCGTAGAAGGCCAGGCAGCGCTCGGTGGCGTGGGCCATGGGCAGGAAGGCCATCACCAGATCATCCTGATAGTAGGGAAAGATGCCCTGCATGTTTTCGCACAGGGTCAGGATGTTGCGGTGGCTGATCATCGCCCCCTTGGGCGGACCGGTGGTACCCGAGGTGTAGATCAAAATCGCGGTTGCGTCGGGATCGAGGGCCTCCTGGCGCTTCTCGACCTCCTCCTCGGCGAGGGGCTCACCCTGGAACGCGCCGGGTCCTACGATCCGCGCGTCGCGCTCGGCGAAGCTCTCCGCCAGCTCCTCGCTCCAGGCGACGATGACGCGCAGGCTATCGAGACCCGAGGACGCCTCGAGAACCGTCGCCATCTCGACCTCATCGGCTACGAAGACCGCCTTCGCCTCGCTGTGTTCGAGCAGGTAGCGCACCTGCTCCGCGGATTGGCGCGGGTAGACGCCCACCGTGATGGCCCCGGCGTACTGGCCGCCGAAGTCATAGACCGCCCAGTCGGTGTGGGTCGGTCCGAGGATCGCGATGCTGTCCCCGGGGCCTACCCCGTGGTCCGTCAGCCCGCGGGCCGCGCTGCGCGCGCGGTCGTGGAGACCCTGCCAGGTAAGTTTGCTCCAGCGCCCCTCAATCTTCTGGTAGCAGGCGGGGCGATCCGGGGTCGACCGGGTGCGCCATATGAGGGCACCGGCGAGGGTCCGAAGCCCCGAGGGTATGGCGGTCGCCGCTTCGTGGGGAAGGTCATCGAGTTCGAGCATGGTCGCCATCACGTCTCCTCACCGCCGGACGTCTCAGACTGCCGGGATTTCAAGGTATTCGTTGCAAATTATGATCGATTCCCCGTTCCCGGCGCCTGCTGCGCCCCTACCGGTCGAGGCGCAGCAGATGGTTGACCGGGGCGAAGCGATCCGTGAACAGGGTCGCGTCGGTGAGGTCTTTCTCGAAGGGCACGTAGGAGAGGGCGATTTTTTCCAAAGACGGCCTGAAGGGCGATCCCTGCTCCTCGAGCTGGCGGGCGAAGCCGGCGAGCACCTCCACGTCGAGCGGGCCCGGGGTTTCCCCAGCGAGAATCAGGGTGCTGGCTCCCCCCTGCACGGAGAAGAGATGCACCCCGGTGAAGGCCTCGCCGATCGTTCGCATCAGCCCGGTGATCAACTCGCCCTCGGGGCCGGTCGCCAAATTGACGCCTACCAGGCCGCCGGGGTTGAGGTGATCGCGCACTTCCTTGAAGAATTCCAGGGTGGCCAGGTGAAACGGGATCGAGGCGCCGATATAGGTGTCGACGTAGATGTAGTCCCACCGGCGCTCCGGATTCCTGGCGAGAAACCGACGGGCGTCGTCGATGTGCACGGACTCGGGCGGCGCGTCGAAAAAGAGGTGCTTGCGCGCCAGCTCCGGGATCGCGGCGTCGATGTCGACGAACTCCGCCCGCAGGTCCGGCCGATGATGCTGGAGGTACCGAGCCACGCTGCCGCCGCCCATGCCGAGGATCAGCAGATCATCGATCTCCGGCTGCAGCAGGAAGGCGGCCGCCGAATGGCGGGCGTAGGCGAGGGCGGGAAGCCCGTCGGAGACCCGCACCGAGGCGTGCACCGTTCGGTCGCTGAACAGGGAGCGCACCTCGCCGCCGTCGCGTACCTCGAGGGTTTGGTAGGGGGTCACCCGACGCTCCAGTAAATCGGGCGGCGCGGCCTGCCGGCCGGTCAACGCCAGCAGCACCACCAGAGCGGCACCGTAGGCCAGGCGGGGACTCTGGCCGATGGCCAGGGACGCCATCACCACGGTGGTGATGGCGAGCATCCGTAGGGTGGTCGTGATGTCGAAAACCGGCACCAGGTAGAAGGTCGCGCCGAGCACGCCGGCCAGGCTTCCGGCGGTCGAGAGGGCGTAGAGCCGCCCGGCGGTATTGCCCAGCAGCTCGAGATCCGATGCGGCCAGGCGCACGGCGAAGGGGGAAACCATGGCCAGAAGCACGGTCGGCAGGCCGAAGAGCACGGCCGCGGCCCCCAGGGTGCCGGTGGGCGAACCGCCGGTCACCTCGCCGATGTAGGCCACCACCTCGGCGCCGCGGAAGAGTACCGCGGTCTGCGCCAGCGCCGAGAAGAGCAGCACCACCCCGAGCGCCGGAAGATTCGGGTGGCGATCCGCCAGCCGGCCGCCCCACACGTAGCCGATCGACATCGCCGCCAAGAAGACGCTGATGATCGATCCCCAAACGTGGACGCTATTGCCAAAGGAGGGGGCCAAGAGCCTGCTGGAGACGATCTCCAGAGCCATCAGGACCCCGGCCGGAATGATGACCACCGAGTAAAAACGCGCGATGTGCCAGCTGTTGTGCATGGTCGTGATGCGGACGCCCGAATCTCGCCGCGCCCGCCGCGCAGGGTATCACCGCTGTGTCTCTGCCCGAGGTTTCGAGGTGGTCCCCGAGGAGAGCGGCCAGGGCGGAGTCAACCCTCTGCGGCCTCAGTCAGATCGACTTTCCCACCGGTAGAAAATCTTGAGGCCGTTCATGTGGGACCACGGCACCGAGCCTTCTTTCTGCAGCCGACCCACCACGACTCCAGGAGCGACTCCGACCCTAGCGGCGAATCTCCTAACCTCTGCTTTGGATATCTTGCCCTTCCTGCCGAGCGACGCAAGCCGGACCCCTTCAGAGGGCGGAATCAGAGCATCGCGCGCAAATGCATCCGCTTCCAACTCCAACTCCGGGTCAAGCCCTTCGACTCCTTCGAGGGTCAGGAGTTTTTTGCTGTGCAAAAGGATGTGCCCAGCTTCATGGAAGAACGTAAACCAAAGGTGATCGTTGGATTTATATCGGAGGCTCAGCGCAAGCATCGCCTTATCTGGCGATAGCCAGCTGGTCATTCCGTTCGCCGGGCAGCCCGGCGGTGCAGGAACAAACACCACGGCGACGCCGCATTGAGCGCAGCTCTCGATAAGTCTAGGCACGAAGACCTTGGGATCTTCTTCGCAGCTAAGAGGCACTAGCTCCTTCAGGGTCCTTCGAAAGGCTGGCTTGTCGTAGGGGCGGCATGCGATGCGAGAAACCTCGATCTGGCACCTGCGCAACCAGGCAGCGACTGCGCCTGGCTTCTTCTCAAACTTCTCAGATGCCTTCCAGGCGATAAGCGGCCGCTCGAAAACCTGACGCCAAGCCTTCACCGAGGCTACTTCAAAGAATTCGAGAGCGTCTATAACCTGCAGCTTCTTACTGCTGTTCGAAGGGATCCAACCCTGCTTTTGCATCCATCCTAGAGGGAGCTCTCGGATCCAGTCGAGGTTCGATTCTGCGTATTCGTCAGTCTTCAGCTGCTCGAGAGCAGCCCGGTATTGCGCTTCTCGCATAAGCCAGAAGCTCGCGGTGGAGCCTAGAACTCTCGACAACCTCTGAGCCATAGGAGCCGTGATGGCGACTCGGCCATGGATGAGGCCGTTAATGTGCTTGGTTGTGAATCCGAGCCGCTCCGCCAGCGCAGTCTGGGTCCAGCTTCGCTCTTCGAGAAGATCTTCTATGGTTCCCCCGGGCGGGGAGAGCCAGTCTGGATCAAATGCGGTTTCAGCCATGGTAATCACCGATGAAGACAATGCGGATTCTTCTCACCTGATCCCAGGCGGTCGAGCCATCATCGCGACTAGGTCTAGGGTCGTGGGCTGACTCGAAGACGAGTCTCAAGCCCCCGTCGAGATCCAGCGCAAACTGGCCCGCGCGGTCGCCCTTCAGAGGATGAGGACGGCCGGCTACTAAGTCCGTTACCTGCGCTGCAGCTCTCAAGTCCGCCAGTCGCCTCTGAAGCTTTTTAGCGCCTCGCAGCCCTAGCTCTTTCTTCTGCACCTTCTGGGTCATACACAGCCGGCGCAGGCTCTGACTCGCGAACAGGATATCCACAACTGGAAGCCTAGAACAAGACCTCTACACCCAACGGGTTATTAAAAACGCCTTTGTCTACACTATCGGTCGGCCCGACTACCCTTAGGGGTCTCCGACTGGCCTTTCAAGATCACAGGGAATCAAAGCACAGGGAATCGAAGCAATGGACTGGCGGAGGGAGTGGGATTCGAACCCACGGACCCCGTGAAGGGTCAACGGTTTTCAAGACCGCCGCTTTCGACCACTCAGCCATCCCTCCGCGAGATGACCCTCGGACATCGCTATCAGCGTATCGCGGGCCCGCGCTTTTTGTCAGCCCTGGAGTGCGGGCATAAGCTCGCACGCCCGCGCGCGTTTTCTAGGCGTCCTCGGGGCCGATCACCTCGAGTCCGCCCAGATAAGGCTTCAGGGCCTCCGGCACTCTCACCGTGCCGTCTTTCTGCTGGTAGTTCTCGAGAATCGCGATCAGCGTGCGGCCCACGGCCAGGCCCGAGCCGTTCAGGGTGTGGGCGAGCCTGGCTTTGCCTCCCTCCTGGGGGCGGTAGCGCACCAGGGCGCGCCGGGCCTGAAAATCCGTGCAGTTGCTGCACGAGGAGATCTCGCGGTAGGCGCTCTGGCCGGGCAGCCATACCTCGATGTCATAGGTCTTCGAGGCGGAAAAACCCATGTCGCCGCTCGAGAGGGTCATCACGCGGTAGGGCAGCTCGAGGATTTGCAGGACCTTCTCGGCGTGCGCGGTCAGCTCCTCGAGGGCCCGCCAGCTGCTTTCGGCGTCGGTGATCTGCACCAGCTCGACTTTGTTGAACTGATGGAGCCGGATCAGGCCGCGCACGTCGCGACCGTGGGAGCCCGCCTCGGAGCGAAAGCACGGGGTGAAGGCGGTGTAGCGCAGGGGGAGGTCTTTCTCGTCCAGGATCTCTTCGCGGTGCAGGTTGGTCAGGGGCACTTCGGCGGTCGGAATCAGGAAGAGATCTTTGCTCGTGACCCGGAAGAGATCGTGCTCGAATTTCGGCAGGTTGCCGGTGCCCTCAAGAATCTGCGGCTGGACGAGGTAGGGCGGCAGAACCTCGGTATAGCCGTGCTCGCCGGTGTGCAGATCGAGCATGAGGTTGATCAACGCGCGCTCGAGCCGGGCGCCCAGCCCGCGATAGACCACGAAGCGCGCCCCCGAAAGCTTGGTTCCGCGCTCGAAGTCGAGCAGGCCGAGGCGCGGCCCGAGGTCCCAATGGGCTTCGGGCTCGAAGCCTTCGAAGCTCGGCAGCTCGCCGACCCGGCGCTCTTCGCGGTTGGCGCTCTCGTCGGCGCCCGGCGGCACGGTTTCGTGCGGCACGTTGGGGAAGCTCAGGGCACATTCCCGGAGCTCGTGCTCGATCTCGCCGAGGCGCAGCTCCAATTTCTCGATGCGGCTTTTGATCTCCGCGACCTCGGCGATCTGGGCGTCGGCGTCCCCGCCCTCCCTCTTGATCTGGCCGATCGCCTTGGAGGCCTCTTTCCGGCGGTGCTTGAGGTCCTCGGCCTCCACCAGGCTGGAGCGCCTCTCGGCGTCGAGGGCGAGCCAATGGTCGAGGACCGCGAGGTCGAAGCCGCGGCTCTCGAGCTGCGGTCGAACTTCGTCGGTATGGCGGCGCAGGAGATCTGGGGAAAGCATGATGGGCGGAGCATATAGACGCCGCCGGAGCGCGGTCAACGAAGCAGGCCTGGGCCCGCTAGAAGGCGCTACCGCCGGCCTAGGACGGCGGTAAGATCCCGGGCTGTGCTGGCCCTCTCCGACATTTCCCCCGAGGCCCGAAAGCCCCCCCGAGGCGCAGGCGCGCGCCGCGGCTTCGGAAGCCTGTGGCGGCTCGGCGGACTGCCCGTGATCCTGTGGCTCTCGCTGCAGGCGCTCGCCTCCGCTCAATTCGACCCCGCGGAGGGCGCGGAGACCGCCTTTCTGGGCCTGATGGCGGCCGGCGCCGTCGCCTGCATGGGCGCGCTGGCGCCGCGAAGGCCCATCGCCGAAATCGCCGCCGGGCTCGCGGTGGCCGTTTTATGGTGCGTGCACGATAGCGGAGGGCGCGGGTCGCTGCTGACGCTGATCCTGACCCTCGGCCTGCTGACCGCCGCCCGCGGGGCCGCCGTCTCGCTGGGCGAGGCAGCCGCGAAAGACCGAGGAGAAGGGGACGTCTTCGGGCGCAAGGCTCTCGAGCACGCGGGCTTTTTCGTGCCCGCCTGCCTTGGCTGGCAGCTGGTGGTTCGGCCGGATCTTCTGCTGCCCCCTTGGCTGGACGCTCGCACGCTGGTGAGCGTCCTGCCTCTGCCGATTCTTGCAGGGTTGGCCCTCGCGCTTCTCGCCGAACGCCGCGGGCTCGAGGGCGCTCGGCTGGCGGGGCTGGTGGCGGCGGTTCTGGCCCCGGGCTGGAACGTCACGACGACCCTCGGCCTTCTCGCCCTGGCGGCCCTGGGCTGGATTCTGCCCGCGAGGCGGCACTCGCCTCCCGACCAGGGCACCGTCCTGACCGTCGCGGCGGCGGTCCTATGCGGCGGCCTGCTGGTCGCGGTGGCTTTCGAGGGCGGCGGCGCAGCCCTGGCGCTGCCGCTCGTTCTCACCCTCTGCCTGATCCCGACTCTCTTCAGGGTCCGGGTCGACGGGTCGTGGCTGGCGGGCCTCGCCCTGATGGCGGGCGGCAGCGCGCTGCGGCCAGATCCCGAGACGCTGGTTTTGGGCGCGGGCTGGCTGGCGCTCGAGATCGCCCGCGGCGCGTCCGCCGAGAGAGTGCGGCTACAGCGGGCCTGGGGCACCCTCGCGGCCTGCGCGGTGGCCCTCGCCGCGGGCTATCCGCGGCTGCTTCCGGATCCGATCCTCGCTCCGCCGCCGCGCTCCGCGGCCTTCCTCTTGCTGGGCAGCGCCGCCGCGGTGTGGCTGCTCGACCTCCTGGCGCGGCGCCTCGATCAGCCCGCCTCGAGGCTCCTGGGGCCTGCGCTGCTGGCGACCGCTATCGCCGCCGCGCCCGCCGCGCCGCTCGCCGTTTTCGACCAGCCGCGAACCCTCGGCCCCTGGGGGCACACGCTCGTCTTCGACCTTCCGGCACCGAGCGTGGAGCGCGGCGCATCGGCTCCGGCGGCGCTGCTCGACACCAGCCTGGTTCACGGGGTCGAACTGCCGAGGGGCGCACCGGTCGCCCGGGTGGAGTGGCTCGACGCCGCGGGGGAGGTGCTGGAGAGCCGGTCGATTCTGGCCGGTGAGCACACCGCGGAGTGGGCGGCGGGCCGGGCCGACGTGGCCGCCAGGCCGGGCTTCCATTCACCCCCGCCCCGCGCCTTTTCGCTGGCGCCGGACGGGCGCTTTTTTGCCCAGCACTTTCGCACGCGCCTGGAGGTGGGAGCCACCGCGGCGCCCGCCGCTCGACTGCGGATCGTGCGCGATCCCGCCCTGCCTGAAGCCACGCGGGTGCTTCTCCATCGGCTGGAGATCCGGCCTTGAGGGAGAACGCGCGCCTCGCGGCGCTGGCCGCTGGCGCCAGCGCCGGCATCGCCCTCGGCTGGCCGGGAACCGACGCCCTGAAGTCGACCTTTTTGATGCTCCCCTGGGTGGTGCTCCTCGGATGCGCTGCGGTCCGGACTCTCGAGCCCGCAAGAGCCGGGATTCTTTACCCGCGTCTGGCGATGGCGTTCTGTGCGCTGGTGGCGTTCGCTCCGTGGCGCCACCGCCTCGGCTGGCCTTCGGTGGACCGCCTGTGGACGGCGGCCCTGCTGCTGATTCTGCTGGCCGCGCTGATCCGCGTCGCGCCGGCTCTCCGCCGCCGACTCGCGCGGCCCGGCCCTCCAGGACCGGCTTTCTTCCTCCTGCCGCTGGCCTTTTACCTGGCGATTCAGCCGTGGTCTCTCGACCATCGCCCCGTGGGCGGCGACGAGCCTTACTACCTGCTGCTCTCCCACAGCCTGGCCTTTGACGGCGATATGGACCTGGCGAACAACTACGCCGAGGAGGACTGGCGACGCTTCATGGATCGCCCGATCGAGGCCCAGCCGGGCGATCCCGTGGGCGACGGAGGCGAGATCTTCTCGAGACACAGCGCGCTCTTGCCGGCGGTGCTGACGCCGGCCTACAGGATCGGCGGGCGGGCCGGGGCCGCCTTCATGCTGGCGCTGTGCTCCGCCGGAGTCGCCTGGTGGACCCTGGCCGTCGCCCGGCGCCTGTGGCCGGAATGCGGCACCGGCGGTCTGCTGGCCTGGGCGCTCCTCGCCTTCACTCCGCCGATGATGATCTACAGCCACCAGGTGTGGATCGAAGTCCCCGCGGCCCTGCTCTCGGTGGTGGCCCTCGACCGGCTGATCGTTCTGCACCAGGCCCGGCGGAGGGAACTCCCCCTCGAGGGCCGAGACCTGCTGATCCTCGCCGCGTCTCTGGCCCTGCTGCCGCTGCTCAAAATGCGCCTTTTGCTGGTGGCTGCTCCCCTCGCCCTGGCCGCTGCGGGGGTCCTCTCCCGGCGTGGCGCGATGATCTTCGCCGGCGGCCTCGGCACGGCGGTCTTGGGCCTCCTGGCCTACAACCTGTGGCGCTATGACAACCCCTTCAAAATGTACAGCAGCGCGGAGATCGACGTGCTTCTCGAGAGCCCCCCGAGCCACTGGCTGCGCGGCTCGATCGGCATGTTCTACGACTCCTCCTTCGGGCTTTTCGCCACCGCGCCCCTGTGGTGGCTCCTGATTCCGGCATTTCTCGAGCTGGCCCGGCGTTCAGGTCGCCTCGCCCTCGGGACGATCGCCCTGATGGTGCCTTATCTGGCGGCGCTGGCGCCCCGGCTCGAGTGGTACGGAGGCTGGTCTCCGCCCTTCCGCTACCCGCTGGTTTTCCTGCCCTTGCTCGCCCTCGCCACCGTGCCCCTGCTCGAGCGCCGATTGGCCGGCACGCGGATCCTGGCCCTCGCTCTCGCCGCGCCCACGGTGCTGCTCGGCGCCCTGTGGCTGACCGTTCCCGGCTGGACCTATAACCTGGCCGACGGGGCGAGTCACGTTCTGCACCAGCTGGGCCTTTTGTGGCAGGCCGATGTCGCCCGATTCTTCCCGTCGACCGTGCGCCCGCGGGCGGCCACCTGGTGGTGGGTGGCCCTCTCCGCGGCCGTCGCTCCCCTGGCCCTGGCCGACGGCGACTTCCTAAGACGTCAAGGCAGGGCCCTCGCCTGCGGCCTGCTCTTCGCCACCGCGGCGGCGCTGCCCCTGGCCGCCACGCGTCTGCCGACCCGGGTGGTCGAGGCGGAGGACGCGTGGGCGCGCAAGGAAGGCGGCCTGCTCCACCCGGAGCGCTGGCGTCCGCAGAGGCCCTACGAGATCGGAGCCTGGCGCATGACCACCCAAGCTCGGCTCGAGGCGCCGGTGGTGCGAGGCGGCGAGGCGGCGGTGATCCGCCTGCACGTCAAGCGGGATACCGCCGGGCCCAGGAAATTCGAGATCTCGGCTGGCGAGGCGCCCATCGGCACGCTGGAGCTCGAGGAGCTGGCCGACTGGAGCTGGTACGAGTTCCGGATCGCGAGCTGGCCGCAGGGCGCGCCGCTGGTGATCTCCGCGCCGCAGCCCGACCCGAGACCGGAGATCGGCATGCTGCTCGACAGGGTGGAGATCTCGTGGCTCGATTGAGCATCGTGGTGCCCACGGCCGGCAAGAGCCCGTACCTCGAGTCGTGCCTGCGTCAGCTGCGCGGCGACGCCGCGGGTGCCGAGCTGATCCTGGCGGTCGCCCCCGGGGTGCCCATCGAGGCCACCGTGGCCGAAGCCGCCGGCCTGTGCGACCGCGTTCTCGAGGTGCCGGCGGGCTTTGCGGCGGCCAACAATGCGGCCTTCGCCGCGGCCGAAGGCGACTACCTGGCGACGGTCAACGACGACGCCCTGATCGAGCCTGGCTGGAGCTCGGCCCTCACGGCTTTTCTCGACCGCAGGCCCGGGGTGGCCGCGGTGCAGGGTCTGGTTCTCCAGCACGATCCGGCGCGCCAGGGTCCCGAGCGGCTCGACGGCGCCGGCATCGGCTGGAATGCTTGGCTCCAGGCCGTTCAGATCGGCCGCGACGCCGGCACGCCGGCGCGCTTCAAAACGCCCCGGCCGATCTTCGGGGTGTCGGCCACCGCGGCGGTCTACCGGCGCGCGGCGCTCGAGAAGCTTCCGGGGGGCCTCGCCAGCGCCTTCGACCCGCGCCTTTTCGCCTACTACGAGGACGTCGACCTGGCCCTGCGCCTGCGGGCGGCCGGGCACCAGGCGTGGCTCGTGCCCGAGGCGCGGGTGCAGCACGCGGGATCGGCCACCGGACGCGGGCTGCCGTTCGGAGGGCGAGCTTTGATCCACGGCAACCGCCACCTGGTGCTGGCCAGCCGACTCGCCGGCGGCGACTACCTGATCCGCCTGCCGCGCCTGCTGGCGCGCGACCTTCTGGACGCCGCGCACCACCTGCGGCGGGGCGAGGCGCGGGCCGCGCTCGGCGTGCTGGCGGGTCTCGCGCGGGCCGCTCGCCGGGTGCCGGCGAGGCTCTGGGCAAGGGGCGAGGAGCGGATTCCCGCCGCGTCTTTGATCCCGCTCTCCTCTCCTCATCCCAGCACCCTCGAGCAGCTTCGACGATGAGCCTCGAGCGATCTCCCGAAGAGGGCGGTGCGGCGCTAAGCGGCGTGGTGGTGCACTGGAACGATGAGGACGGCCTGCGCCGCCTGCTCGATGCCTGGCCCCGAGACGGCCGCTTTCCCCTGGTGGTGGTCGACAACAGCGGCGGGCTCGGGGCGGATTCCCTGCCGTCCGGCGTGATCTACGACGATCCCGAGGCGAACCTGGGCTTCGGCGGAGGCGTCGAGAGGGGGCGCAGGACCCTAGAGGCGCACGGGGTCAGGTGGCGCTGGCTGCTGATCCTGAATCCCGACGCCGTGCCCGAGCCCGGAGCCCTGGAGGACCTTCTCGAGGTGGCCGAGACCTGGCGGCGGGAGGACCCGCGGCTGGTGGGCGTAGCGCCGACTCTGCGCGATCCGGACGGCTCAGGCCAGCACCGCTGGCAGCTTCAGCCGCTGCCCTCGCCCGGCACGCTGATCGCCCAGGTCTTCTTCCTGGGCGGCGAGCGAGGACCCAAAGAAAGGCCCCTGGAAGGCGCCGAGGTGGAGCAGCCGGCGGCGGCGGTGCTCGCTCTTCACCGCGCGGCCCTGGACGGGCGGGGCATCCTCTTCGATCCCGGATATTTCCCCGCCTGGTTCGACGACGTGGACCTGGCCCGCCGCCTCAAGGACCGCGGCCTGCGCCTGCGCTATACCCGCCGCGCCGCCTTCGCGCACGCCCGGGGCGGCTCGGTGCCTGCCCTTGGATACGGGCGCTTTCTTTTTATCTACTACCGGAATCTGGTGCGCTACCTGCGCCTGCACCACGGTGCAGGCTGGGCGCTTCTCGCGCGCTTGGTGCTGCCGCTCTCGCTTTCGCTCAGGGTCCTCCTGCTGCCGCTTCGCAAGCCTCGGCGGGCCGCGAGCCGGAGCCAGGCGGCCCGCGATCTGATGGGCGTCGCCCTGGGAGCCCTTTCCGGATGGCGGGCGCCCGCGGCGTGGGCGCGGGCGGGCGAGGATCGATGAACGCCCGCCCAAGGGTCGCCGTATGCCTCGTGACCTATAACTCGGCCGACGATTTGGCGGAGTGCCTGGAGGCCGTTGCGGCCCAGGATTATCGGCCCCTCGAGGTGGTGATCGCCGACTGCGGATCGGACGACAGAAGCGTTGAGATCGCCCGGCGGGTGGATCTCGGAACGGGACTCCCGAAGACCGTGCTGCCGCTCGGCGAGAACCGCGGATTCTCGGGCGGCATGAACGCCTGCCTCGTCGCCTGCCGGGCGCCGTTCACCCTCGCCCTCAACGCCGACGCGCGGCCTTCGGGCGACTTCGTGAGCCGGCTGGTGGAGCGCTGCCTCGCCGCCGCGGATGTCGCCGCGGTCACCGGCCGGCTCACCCGCCCGGCGGCGGCTGGGGAACCCCGGAGGCTCGACGCCTGCGGCATGTATCTCACCTCCACGTGGCGTCACCTCGATCGCGGCTCGGGCGAGCTCGACGCCGGTCAATACTCGGAGCCCGAGGAGGTTTTCGGAGCCACCGGCGCCGCGACCCTCTACCGCCGGAGCGCCCTCGACGACGTGGCTTTCCCCGCGGGCGAGGTCTTCTGCGAGCTCTTCCACTCCTACCGCGAGGACGCCGAGCTCTGCTTTCGCTTCGCCGAGCGCGGCTGGCGGGTGATCTACGAACCGTCTGCGGTCGCCGAGCATCGGCGCAGGGTCGTGCCGGCGAACCGCAGACGGGTGCCGGACTCGATCAACCGCTCCTCTCTCAAAAACCGCTACCTGCTGCGCGCCTATCACCAAACCCTGGGCAACGCCTGGCGCACCGCCCTTCCCTGCCTGTCGAGGGACGTGCTCGCGCTCCTCTACGTGCTGGCACGAGAGCGCAGCTCCCTCGGGGCTTACGGCTTCTTGTGGCGCCACCGCCGGGAAGTCCTCCGGCGGCGTCGCTTTCTCAAGGAGCGGCGCACGGCCAGCGTGGAGGCCTGGTTCACGCGCCGCAGCAGGCCGATCGGCCGGGCGAACGCGGTTGGGGGCCCGCGGACGGATGGATAAACTCGAAAGCACCGGTTTCTTCTTCACAACCCCCTGCCGCCGCGAGGTGCCCGTGCCGACATTTGACTGCGCATCCCTTCCGTCCGACCACCCGCGTGCCGAAGAGCTTCACGGGCTTCTTCTCGCCGCGATGCTCCTCGCTCTTCTCGCGGCGCCGGCCGTCGCGCAGAACTCCAGCGACCTCTTCATGGTGAGCGTCCAAACCTCCGGCGAGTCCGTTGAGGTCAGCGCGCCGGTGCGGCTCACGGATCGCGACGGCTACGACAATCAGCCGGCCTTCTCTCCGGACGGCCGCGCGGTCTACTACTCCTCCATGCGCGGCGAGCAGACCGATATTTGGGCGGTCGAAGTCCAGGGCATGAAGCCTCTTAAACCCAGGGCGGTTTTCGAGACTCCCGAAAGCGAGTACTCGCCGACCCCGATGCCGAGCTCGGTGTCGCCCGAGCCGGCGCTTTCGGTGGTGCGGGTCGAGGAGGACGGAAGCCAGCGCCTGTGGCGCCTGCCGCTCTCGGGCGGCGAACCCAGCCTGATTCTGCCGGCGATCAAACCCGTGGGCTACCACGCCTGGCTCGGAGACGAGCTGGCGCTCTTCGTGCTCGACGAGCCGCACCGCCTCGTGCGGACCTCGGCCTCCCGACCGAATCAAAGCCGCACCGTGGCCTCAGATATCGGCCGGGCGCTGCACCGCATTCCGGGCGAAGAGGCCTTTAGCTTCATGCTCAAAAGCGGCAACGGGCGCTTTGATGGCTGGCAGCTAACCCGGCTCGACGGGCAAAGCGACGGCCTCTCGCGCCTTGCGAGCTCCCTCGAAGGCCGCGAGGACGTGACCTGGTCTCCCGACGGCAGCCTGTGGTCGGCGGACGGCACCCGCCTGATGCGCTGGAATGGGAGCGCGGGCGGCGGCTCCTGGCAGGAGGTCGCGGATCTCGGCTCCCGCGGCATTCTCGGCGGCATCACGCGCCTGGCGTTCGACGCAGCGGGCGAGCGCCTGGTGCTGGTCGCGGGGCGGCTGCCGGCCAAGGTCCGCCGGCTGGAGATCGTCGATCGCGCGATCGCGCGGCACGGCGGCGATCGCTTCACCTCGAGCGACACCTCCCTCAAGGTCTGCTCGCGCTCCGGCTGCTTTGACGCGCGGGCTAAGATCGACGGGGATCGCTTCTTCTATGACGTTCGCGGCCAGCGCTCGCCCCAGGGAACGCGGCGCGTCGTGGCGACCCACGAGGGCGTTCAGCTCTTCGAGGACGGCCGCGAGGCCAGCTTTCCCGCCACGGGCGAACAGGGCCTGCGCGACTGGGCGATGGCGCGGGTTTACTTTCCCTTTCTGCCCTATCGGCTGAACGACCCGAGCGTCCTCAAGCAGGACCTGGGTCAGGAAACCTGGGGAAAGAAAACCCTGCACAAGGTTCGGGTCACCTTCGAGGCGGGTTCCTCCACCGACGCCGACGATGTCTACCTCTATTGGTTCGACGCCGACACCGCCCAGCTGGTGCAGTTCGCCTACAGCTATGGGGGCAACCCCGGAGGAATCCGCTTCCGACAGCTGTTCAACGAGCGCCGGATAGGAGGCTTGGTCTTCTTCGATCAGAAGAATTTGGGCGCCGAGGGCGAAGGCCTGACCGTCGAGCGCCTGACCCCCGAGTCGGTTCGCGGCCTGCGCCACGTTTCGACGGTGACCTTCGAGGACATCGAGGTCCAGGACTTGAAGTGACTCAGGACTTGAAGTGACTCAGGACTTGAAGTGACTCAGGACCTGAAGTGACTCAGGACCTGAAATCTAGGCGAGCGGGAGGCTCTGCGGCCCGTGAAGAGCCTTGAAGCCGCGGAAATCTTTTCGCGTAAGAGAGGGCGTGAGAAGGGCTCGGGAGGGCGGAATTTTTCCCGCCCTCCCAAAATGTCTGGATACCGCCGGGGCCCATAAGGCCGGCGCTGCGCGGCCTTCGCGCCGTTAACTCGCTTATTTCGAAATATTTATGAGCCTTCGAAGGGCCGAGGCCACGGCGCGGCGCCTCTGGCCTACTTCTTGCTCCGTGCTGGGGATGTTGGCGGGATGAGACCCGGGAGATTCCAGAGGGTCTTTCTCAGCCCCAACCCGGCCCCGTCGCAGCTTCCAATAATTTTTCACCTCGAATGTGACGGGTTCTTTCCCTTTAAGCCGCTCTTGATGCATACAAGGCTTCCGACCATGGAAATTATCCCAATGTCCGATAAACAGACCCTTTCAATCGCGGAACGCCCCTGGCCGGTCCGCGGACTTTCCCTAGATCTCGACGACTTCGCTCTGCGCGTCTTCGGCGCCGTGGAGAAGGAGCTGGTGATCGACTGGCCCAATCTGACCCGCCGAACGCCGACCCGCTCGGTACAGGCCGATCTGGACGCCACCACCGTGCGCGCGCAGACCCGCCAGTGGACCGGCGCGCCGCTGGAGGGCCTCCTGGAGGAAGCCGGCATTTCGCCCACCGCCTCCTGCGTGACCGCCTACAGCGAAGGCGGCTACTACACCCATCTCCGCCTCTACGACCTTCTCGACGGTAACCCGATCCTCGCCTACGAGGTCGACGGTCGGCCGCTCACCCGGAGCGACGGCGGACCGGTGCGCCTGGTTCTTCCGCGCCTGGCGCCCTGGCGCAGCGCCAAATGGGTCCGTGGACTGGAGATCGAGAAGCTTCAGACCTGCTGACCTTCCTCCAGGGGCTCCGCGTCTGAGGGGGCGCTCCGCACCGCGGAGAGCATCCGGCGAACGGGCGAGATCGACAGGCTGTTGCCGACCAGCCGCCAGGCGCTCCTGCGGTTGATCTCGGGCGGCAGCGCAAAGGTCGGCGGAAAGCCGAGCAGGCGCAGGATCTCTCGGGGCGTGAAGTAGCGAGGACCTTCCTCAGTGAGAAGATAGGAGCCGCTGCGCACCGGCGAGCGGCCGTAGGCCGAGGTGAAGCAGGAGGTCACGGCCTCGGCGGTGTCCGCCTCTTCGGGAGAGATCACGTGCAGCGCCCCGCGGTAGCGGCGAGCGGTGGCGGGCTCGAGGAGCCATTCGGCCGCGGCCAGATCCCGATCGAGGAAAAAGCGTAGGGGTCTCGCCGGACGCCGACGCGAATCCTCGGCGAGGGGCTGAAGCGCGCCGAGCCCGGCCACGAGATAAAAGCGCGGTCGACGATTCGGCAGGCCGAGCTGACTGGGACACAGGAGGCGCTCGATCACGCTGCGGTAGCCCGACCTCTCGAGGGCGCGCAGGAGAAGCGCGTGGGCCGCGGACCCTTTGAAGCCGGCCACGTTTTCGAGAGCAAAGAATCGGGGGCGCACCCGCTCCATGAGGCGCACCAGCCCCTTGAAGGTCTCGGCCCGGGGATCGTCGAGATCCCGCCGCAGGCCGCGTCGGGTGTAGGGCTGACAGGGAGGTGAGGCCCACCAGAGATCGCAGTCGAGAGCCTGCAGACGCTCGGCCGACAGGCCTTCGATCAGCCTGCAGACCGAGCGGTGCCGCGCAAAGTTGTGACGGTAGACCTCGAGGGCCTTGGCATTGATGTCAAAGGCGCGAACCACGCGTCCCGCGCCGGTCGCCGCGAGCCCTCCGATGCCGCAATAGAACTCGAGAATCCTCGGCGCCGGTGCGCCCGGACCACTCAAGGGCGCGGCCGGCTGACGCGATGGCGAAGGGACTCTGGCGGCATTGCGGCATTATAGGATTCGGCCATGAGCACACAGCACCGGCGGCGCGGCCATGTTCTCCTATAAGAAGATCCCCGCGGACGAGCTGTGGCGCGCCACGGGACGCTGGGG
Source organism: Acidobacteriota bacterium (assembly GCA_039027015.1). Lineage (GTDB taxonomy): Bacteria > Acidobacteriota > Thermoanaerobaculia > Multivoradales > J023 > JAUIJL01. Next base: position 16,838 of record JBCCLG010000001.1, read on the forward strand.
CGAGGTACCCGGGGCCAAACCCCGGATTTCCTTCTTCTGCTCGCCTCCAGACGGCTATGAGGCTCTCAACGGGCGGGCGCCGCGGCGCGTCGACCGGGAGGGCTCCGATCCGAAGCGGATCTTCCGCGAGAACTGCGGACATCGGGGCACCCTCGAGTCGGTCAAAGTCCTGGACTTTCCTTCGCGGCTTCCCACGGCCACCCTCGAGCAGGCGGCCGAGGAGTGCCGCACCCTGCGCTCTCGAGGATCGCTCACGGTCATGAGGGGCGATCGACCCACGGACTTGCTGCGGCCGCTCTCCCCGGACCTCGCTGAGCGGGTGCGCTCCTGCCCGGCGCTGCGCCAGGTTCTCGAGTGGCTGGAAGGCGGCGATTTGGCCGGCTCGGGCCTCTTCGTCAGGTCGATCAAATTCGACGACGCCCGGGCCTCTTCGACCGCACGCGATCCTCGGCGGCTCGCGACCCACCTGCATTTCGACGCCGAGCGCGCGACGCCGAAGACCTTCAGCGGCAGCATCCGTCAGTTTTATCTCAACCTCAGCTCGACACCTCGGCACTTCCTGATCGTCCCGGTGGCCCTCGAGGAGATGCTGGCGGCGGGCGAGCATCCCGAGGAGCCCGTGGGAGGTACCCTCGAGCGCTTTCTCGACCGTTTCGGGACGCTCGCCGAGGTCACGGCGGCTCCGCCTTTCTCGCTGGTGGTTTTCGACGGTCGCGCCTTCGCCCACGACGCCGCCAAGTTCGAGCACTCTTCCTTCCTCGACGAGGGCGCGCCCCTCGAGCTGGCCCGCGAGCCGGACTTCATCGTGGCGCTCGACGCCCTCGAGACCAACTACGAGCACGTGGGGTATCGGCCCGAAGCGCCCTTTCTCGAGGACGTAGCAGCGGCCGCCGGCTGAGGAGACCGGCCGGAGCCTCGGCTCCGCGCGGCCCGAGGCCCGCCTTTTGCTATAAGCTTGAAGGCCTGCGCTTCGGAGGATCCTCTCAACGGCGCGGACTCTCAACCCCTTCGCAGCATCCCTTTGTTTCGGACTCGGCCCCGGCTCCGCTCTGGCCCGGAGAGGTCGAGCCCAAGCCCCCCGTCTCTCTCTTCCATTGACGATCCAGCGCTTTCTCTCCCCTCACCGGCTGATCCTCTGGCTGCTGCCCTGGGTGACCGCGGTTTCTCTCCTGGCCGTCTTCGCCTGGATCGAGACCCGGGCCCTGATCGCGGAGGCCGAGCGACTGCTGATCGCGGGCGAAGGTTCAGCAGCGGAGCAGCGGCTTGCCGGGCTGGCGCGCCTGCCGGGACTCCGCGCCGAGGCGAGGGCGGGGCTCGAGCTGGCCCTCGCCCTCGGCGGCGCGGGGACGGTCGCGGACGGCAAAGCGGCGGACCGAGCAGATCTTGACGGCGACGGAGGATTCCGGGCCTTCGATTTAGCCCTCATCACGCGCGCCGCCTTCGACCGCGGCGATTTCGGCGCGGTTCTGAGACTCGACGCCCTGGCGACTTCGCGCGGCCTGCCTCCCCAGCCTTGGATTACCCTCGCCGCCCGCATCGAGCAGGGCGCTCCGCCGGAAACGGCGAAGAAAACCGAGGCACGAGCCGCTTTGATGGCGCCCCCAGCCCGCAGCGTGCTGGCGCGCAGGGTTCGCGCCCATCTCGACTCTCCCCAGCAGGGAATCGTGCTGCGGTCCAGGGATGGCCGGCGCCTCGGCGTTCTAAGCGACGGTGCCGTACAGGCCGCCCCGGGACTCGACGCGCGGTGGCTGCCGAACCAGCTGACCGAGCTCGAGGAGCTGCTGCCCCACGCCGGCTCGATCCGCACCAGCCTCGATCTCGAGCTGATGGAGGCTGCCGCCGGCGCCTTTGGGAGGTTTCGCGGCTCGATCGTCCTGGTGGACCCCTGGACCGGCGAGATCCTGGCCGCCGTCAGCGACCGCAAGACACGCCGGAGAGACCGCGGCACGCCGGCGCTCGAGCAGTTCCGCGAGCCCGCCTCGATCTCCAAGCTGATCACCACGGCCGCCTATTTACGCCAGGGCCTCGACCCCGAGGCTCGCCTCGCCGGCATGGCGTGCCGCGGACACGAAAGCTATGCCGGAGAGCGCCTCTACTGCCCCGTGATCGCCGGCCGGCTTCTGGGCCTTGACCGCGCGATGGCGGTGTCCTGCAACGTGGCTTTTGCCGAGCTGGCCGAAGATATGGGCCGAGGGCCTCTGCTCGAGGAGCTGCGCCGCTTCGGCTTCGATCGCCCCCTGGGGCCCTTTTCCGGCGGGCGGATCGTGACGCCCTATGGCGATGAGCGTCAGCTCGCCGATATGGCCATCGGCCTGGAGGCCACGGAGCTCACCCCACTGCACGCCGCCCTGGTAGCAGCCACCGTCGCCACCGGCGGCGACCTGGTGGAGCCGACCCTGCTGCGCGGGGTCGATGGCAGGCTCGGCCTGCATCCCCGCACCCTGCGGGATCCGAGCGTCACCCGGGTTCTCGAACCGGAGCACGCCGAGACGCTGCGGCGCTCGATGGTGGCCGTCGCGCAGCGGGGCACCGGCCAGCGCATGCGCACCCACGGCTTCCCCGTGGCTATGAAAACCGGCACCGCCTCACACCCTCAGTATGGCTTTCACGTCAACTACGTCGGCTTCGGTCCGCTGCCCGAGGCGCGCGTGGCCTTCTGCGTCCGCATCACCCACCAGGCCACCTCGCGCCGGGTGCGCGCGGCCGCGACCGAGGTTACCCGGCGGCTTTTTCGCCGGCTGCGCACGGTGAGCCGGCAGCGCGGCTGGCAGACGCCGAGCCGATCGCGCCTGACGGAGTCGGCGCAGGCTCCCCAGCGCCTCGCCGAGCGGCGGGACGCTCGGGCGCCGGGAGTAGTGGGCGAGTCCGCCCGGGCCGGCCGCTGACCTTCACATGCGAGCCGGTCGCTCAAGATTTTTGGGCCGTGGAGAGCCTGCTCCGCAGCTCGTCGGCCAAAGCACCAGCCGCTTGGGCGAGATCTTCGAGGGAGCCGTCGTTCTTGAGAATGCGGCTCGCGCCGGCCCTGCGCTCCGCGCCGCCTCCCTGAGCGCGCAGGCGAGCGAGAGCCTCTTCTTCGCCCATGCCGCGACCGACGGCCCAGGCGAGACGCTTTTCGTGCGGGGCCTCGATCGAAATCACGAGATCGAAGCTCGCCGCGTGGCCCGACTCGACGAGCAGGGTGGCCTCGTAGACCACGACTCCTTCGAGGCTCTTCGCGATGCTTCGAAAATGCTCGTGCACCAGGGGGTGAATCGCTGACTCGACCCGCTCTTTGGTTTTTGGATCGCTGAAGATCAGCCGAGCGACCGACGGTTTGTCGACCGCACCCGAGGCGTCGAGAACCTCGGGTCCCAAGAGCTCGCCGAGCGCCGCGGCGCCCCGCCCGCCCGGCGCGTAGAGTTCGGCGACCACGCGATCGGCGTCCACGACGTGAAAGCCCTCCTTCTCGAGGAGCCGGGCCACGGTGGATTTGCCGCTCGCCATGCCGCCGGTCAGGCCGAGCAAGAAGCGCTTCATGAGGACGACGCGCCGTCCTCGTCTCGGCTCTGCAGACGGCGCGAGGCCTTGAGGGTGTTGGCGACCACCATCGCGACGGTCAGAGGACCGACGCCTCCCGGCACGGGGGTGAGGGCAGATGCTTTGGCGTGCACCGCCCGGGAGTCGACGTCGCCGGTGAGCAGATAGCCGCGCTTGTCGTACCGCGCTCGGCGTACCGCATCGCCGGGGTAGAGACGCTCGAGCTCGCTTTCTTCGTCGACCCGGTTCATGCCGACATCGATCACCACGGCCCCTTCGCGGACGTGGTCCGGTCCGATCAATGCCGTTCTGCCGACGGCGGCGATTAGGATGTCGGCCCGTCGGCACTCCGCGGCCAGGTCGGCGGTCCGCGAGTGGCAGATCGTGACCGTGGCGTTCTCGCGCAGGAGGAGCGCCGCCATGGGCTTGCCGACGATGTTGGAGCGCCCGACGATCACCGCGTGGCGTCCCTTCATCGGAATCTTCTCTCGCCGCAGCAGCTCGATGACCCCGGAGGGAGTTGCCGGCGCCAAGCATTCCTCGCCGCTCCACAGCCGGCCGACGTTGACCGGATGAAAGCCGTCGACGTCTTTCTCCGGCGAGATTCTCTCGAGAATCGGTCTCTCATCGATGGCGGCGGGCAGCGGCAGCTGCACCAGGATGCCGTCGACCTCGGGATCGCCGTTGAGCGCGTCGATCGTGCTCTCGAGCTCTGCCTGCTGCACGGAGTCCGGGAGACGCAGGGTGCGGCCGATCATGCCGACCCGCTCGCAGGTCTTGGCCTTGCTGCGCACGTACGCGCCCGAGGCCGCGTTGTCGCCAACCAGTACGGCCACCAGCTGGGGTCGCCGGCCGCCGTCAGCGGTCAGCGCCTCGACCTCGGCCTGGAGGTCGCTCTGTATAGCCCGGGCGACCGCCTTCCCGTCGAGAACTTTCGCTGCTGCTGCCACGGCTCGCTGCTCCTTCACAAAGAGGGGATTTGAGAGGAGCCGGGAGCATACCGCAGGGCCGACGGTCGGCCCGGCGGAACGGCGGGCGCTAGAGCATGCCCAGCTCGAGCCGCGCGGCTTCCGACATCATGCTCGGATTCCACACGGGATCCCACACGATTTCGACCTCGGCCGACTCGACGCCCTCGACGCCCTCGACCTTGGCCCGCACTTCGCCCGGCAAGGTTCCCGCGACCGGGCAGGCGGGGGAGGTGAGGGTCATGGTGACGTCAACGTGGCCGTCATCGCCCACGGCCACGTTGTAGATCAGGCCCATCTCATAGACGTTGACCGGGATCTCCGGGTCGTACACCGTCTTGATCTGCTCGATGATCTGATCTTCGAGGCTCGGGGGCGAGACCGAAGACGCCTCGTCGCCGCTGGCCGGGCTCTCGGCGGAGCTCTCCGACGGCTCGGAGCTCGGGGTCTCGGGGGACGCGCTTCCAAGGGGCACGAAGTGTTGCATGGGGAACCTCGCTATGGGGTATGTCATCGAACCCGGGAACCTTCTCTCAACGCGGCTCCGCTCCTCGAAAGCGGGCTGGCGCGAGGGGTCTCCCGGTTCACTCGGTGGTGATTTTGGCACCCGGATCGTCGAGCGCCGCCTGCAGGGTGTGCCACGCCAGGGTGGCGCATTTGATGCGAACCGGAAGCTCACGAACGCCGGCCAGCGCTTCAAGCTTGCCGAGATCGTGATCTCCCACCTCCGCCTGTCCGGTTACCAGATCGCGAAATTGGTGAAAAAGCTCCCGGGCCTCGTCGAGGGTCTTGCCCTGAACCGACTCGGTCAGGAGCGACGCCGATGCCGTGGAGATGGCGCAGCCGGCGCCCTCAAAGCCGATGCTCTCGACCCGGTCGTCGACGATCTTGAGAAAAACCTCGACCCGGTCGCCGCACAGGGGGTTGTTGCCCTTGGCGTGCCGATCCGCGTTCTCGAGGGGGCCATAGTTGCGCGGCGATCGGTAGTGGTCGAGGATGACCTCCTGATAGAGCTGCTTGAGATCGGTCATGTCTCGGGGTGCGCTCGCTTGCTTGATGCGCGGGGTCGGCGGTTCGAGGGTGAGGCGCCTTCAGGTCAGGAGGCGGCGCGACGACCGAACATGTCGAGCACGCCGTCGATCGCCGAAACCAGGCGGTCGACGTCGTCTCGGCCGTTGTAGAAGGCAAAGGACGCGCGGGCCGTGGCCGGCAGGCCGAATCGGTCCATGACCGGCTGGGCGCAGTGATGGCCGGCGCGCACGGCCACGCCCTCGTGATCAAGGATGGTGCCGATATCGTGCGGATGCACCCCTTCGAGGGTGAAGGAGATCACCGAGGCCTTGTGCTCCGCCGTGCCGACGATCGTCACCTCCGGGATCGCTTCTAGCCTGCGGGTCGCGTAGGCCAGCAGGTCGTTTTCGTGACGCGCGATGGCCTCGAAGCCCAGCTCGGTTACGTAGTCCATCGCCGCCGCCATCCCCTGCACGCCCACGATATGCGGCGTGCCGGCCTCGAAGCGGTGGGGAGGCACGTTGAACTCCGTGCCCTCGAAGCTCACCGAGGTAATCATCTCGCCGCCGCCCTGGTAGGGCTGCATCTCGAGAAGATGCTCATAGCGGCCGTAGAGTGCGCCGATGCCGGTGGGGCCAAAGAGCTTATGAGCCGAGAGGACGTAAAAGTCGCAGCCCAGGTCCTGGACGTCGAGGCGCGAGTGGGGAGCCGCCTGGGCGCCATCGAGCAACACGGGAATACCCTGCTCGTGGGCCAGGCGTACGATCTCGCGCACGGGATTGATGGTGCCTAGGGCGTTCGAGACGTGGCCCATGGCCACCATCTTGATCCGGGGGCCGAGCAGCTCGCGGTAAACGTCCATGTCGAGCTGCCCCCGATCGTCGATCGGCACCACCTCGACCCGCGCCCCGGCGTCATCGCAGACCATCTGCCAAGGCACGATATTCGAGTGATGCTCCATCTGCGAGAGGATCACCCGGTCGCCAGGCTCGAGCCGCGGCCGCGCGAAGCTCCACGCCACCAGGTTGATGCCCTCGGTAGCGCCGCGCACGAAGACCACCTCGTCCTCGCGCTCGGCGCCCAGGAAGTCGCGCGCGGTAAGGCGGGCGGTTTCGTAGAGGTCGGTGGCCCGCTGGGAGAGGCTGTGCACGCCGCGGTGGACGTTGGAGTAGGAGCCGCTGTAGCCCGCTACCAGGGCGTCGATCACCACCTGCGGCTTGTGGGCCGAGGCCGCGCTGTCGAGGTAGACCAGCGGGCGACCGTGGATCTCCTGGCCGAGCGCCGGAAAGTCCTTGCGTACCCTCTCGAGATCGATCGCCGGTGCGGCGCCGTCGTCCCTCAAGTCACACCGCCTGACGCACGACGTCGCCCTTGGGCAGCCGAGTGAAAAGGAACTCCTCGAGATCGCTGCGCACGGTCTCCAGGCGGAACTCCTCCAGCACTTCAGCGGCGAAGGCGTAGGTCAGCAGGCTGCGCGCGGCCTCTTCGCCGATGCCCCGCGAGCGCAGGTAGAAGATGGCCTCTTCGGAGAGGTGACCGGTGGTCGAGCCGTGGGTGCAGCGCACGTCGTCGGCGAAAATTTCGAGCTGCGGATTGCTGTGGGCGATCGCGCTGTCGGAGAGCAGGAGATGCTGACTCGACTGCTTGGCGTCGGTCTTTTGAGCGTCTTCGTGCACCTTGATTCGGCCGTTGAAGACGGCCCTGGAGCGCCCCTCGAGCACTCCCTTAAACAGCTCGAAGCTGTTGCAGTGCGGCACCGCGTGATCGACCCACATGTGGTGATCCACAAGCTGACGGCCGCGGCCCAGATAGAGGCCGTTGAGCGTGCAGTTGATGCCCTCTCCCCCGAGGTAGGCACGAATATCGTTGCGCACGATGGCGCCGCCGTGGTTCACCGAGTGAGTGAAGTGATACGCGTCACGCCCGAGGCTGACCTCGAGGGTCGCGAGATGGAAAGCGTCGACGCTCTCCTCGCCGAGGCGGTAGTGATCGATCACGGAATTGGCGTCGCCGACGATTTCCGTGACGGGGCAGGTGAAATACACGTCTCCCGGGAAGCCGACGTAGCTCTCGAGCACGGTGACCTCGGCGCTCTGCTCCACGACGACCAGATTGCGCGGATAGGAGACCGTCGAGTGGTCGCCGACCGTCGCCACGAAGAGGAGGTGCAGCGGCTTCTCCACCCGCACTCCTCGCGGCACGTAGACGAACGCCCCGTCTTCAAGGTGGGCGGTGTTGAGCGCCACAAAGGGCTGCTCGACGTCGGCGTGCTGGCCGAGGTGCGGAAGAACCTTTTCGGGCACCTCGCGCAGCGCCTGGGCCAGACTGCCGGCGTAGACGCCTTCGGGCAGCTCTCCACTCTCGGACAGCTCGGGGTCGAAGAGCCCGTTGACGAAGACAAAGTCCTGGGTCTCCTCGACCAAAAAGGGCTTCAGCCTCTCGGTGGTGAGCCCAAAACGTTCGCTACCCGCCATGCGGGCTTCGAGGCGGGCAACCGGGCTGACGTTGGTGTTGCGCCAGTCCTCGTGGTGAATGGACGGGAAGCCGATCTCCTCGAAGCGCTCGAGGCCTCTGCGGCGCAGGGCCACCACGTCGTCCGGCTGCTTGTCGAGCCGGGCTTCGAAGCTTGCGTAGTCGGCGATCAGGGCGTGTCTTTCAGCGACGGCGGCCATCGTCGATCCTCACCTTTCCCAGACTCAGGCGCTGGCCGAGGAGGCCACGACCCCGTCGGCGCGCACCTGGTCTTCGATCCACGAATAGCCCTTCTCCTCCAGCTCGAGGGCCAGGCTGGCGTCACCGGTGCGCACGATGCGCCCGTCGACAAGCACGTGCACCACGTCCGGCTTGATGTAGTCGAGCAGGCGCTGGTAATGGGTGATGACCAGAAAGGAGCGGCCGTCGCCGCGCATCGTGTTGACGCCGTTGGCGACGATGCGCAGGGCGTCGATGTCGAGTCCGGAATCCGTTTCGTCGAGCACGGCGAGCTTGGGATCTAGCACCGCCATGTGGAAGATCTCGTTGCGCTTTTTCTCGCCGCCCGAGAAGCCGTCGTTTACCGGCCGCTGGAGGAGCTTCTCGTCCATCTGCACGAGCTTCATCTTCTCGCGGGCTAGCTTGAGAAAGTCGACGGCGTCCAGCTCGGGCTCGCCGCGATGCTCGCGGGTGGCGTTGAGGGCGGCCTTGAGAAAGTAGGTGTTTGAAACGCCGGGTATTTCGACCGGGTATTGGAAGGCGAGAAAGATGCCTTCGCGGGCTCGCTCCTCGGGCTCCATCTCGAGCAAATCCTCGCCGCAAAAGGTCACGGCCCCGTCGGTCACCTCGTATTCATCTCGGCCCGCGAGCACCTGGGCGAGGGTACTTTTACCGCTGCCGTTCGGGCCCATGATGGCGTGTACCTCGCCATCGCCTACGTCGAGGCAGAGACCTTTTAGGATCTCGGCACCCTCGATGCCAGCGTGCAAATTATCGATCTTCAACATCTCTCTCTCCGATGCGGTGAGGTTCCAAGGGTTTAGATCCGCTCCGGAAAGAACCTTCCGGACCCGGTAAGAAATTCCACGTTCGGGGCGTCGGCGGATAGAAAGAACCGACGCCCCGAAGCTATCGCTTGAGACCGAGACGAGCTAGCCGACGCTGCCTTCGAGGCTGATCTCGAGGAGCTTTGAGGCCTCGACGGCGAATTCCATAGGCAGTTCCTGGAAGACTTCCTTGCAGAAGCCGTTGACGATCATGGACACGGCGTCTTCTTCATCAATGCCCCGACTCTTGCAGTAGAAGAGCTGGTCCTCACCGATCTTCGAGGTCGTTGCCTCATGCTCCATTTGAGCGCTCGGATTCTGAACGTCGATGTAGGGGAAGGTGTGGGCGCCGCAGCGGTCGCCGATCAGCATCGAGTCGCACTGCGAGAAGTTGCGCGCGCCCTCGGCCTTTTTGTTGATCTTCACCAGGCCGCGATAGGTGTTCTGGCTCTTGCCCGCGGAAATCCCCTTGGAGATGATCGTTGATCGCGTGCGTTTGCCCATGTGGATCATCTTGGTGCCGGTATCGGCCTGCTGGTAATTGTTGGTCAAGGCGACCGAATAGAACTCGCCGATCGAGTCGTCGCCCTTGAGCACGCAGCTCGGGTATTTCCAGGTTATCGCGGAGCCTGTCTCGACCTGGGTCCAGGAAATCTTCGACCGCGCCCCGGCACACAGGCCGCGCTTGGTGACGAAGTTGTAAATACCGCCCTTGCCGTTCTTATCGCCCGGGTACCAGTTCTGCACCGTCGAATATTTGATCTGGGCGTCTTCGTGAGCGTAGAGCTCCACGACGGCAGCGTGCAGCTGATTCTCGTCGCGCATCGGCGCGGTGCAGCCTTCGAGGTAGCTGACCTGACTGCCCTTGTCGGCGATGATCAGAGTGCGCTCGAACTGCCCGGTGTTCATGGCGTTGATGCGAAAGTAGGTCGAGAGCTCCATCGGACAGCGCACGCCTTCGGGGATGTAGACGAAGGAGCCGTCGGAGAAGACCGCGGAATTGAGCGCGGCATAGAAGTTATCGCCCATCGGCACCACGGAACCGAGGTATTTCTTGATCATCTCGGGATACTCGTGAACCGCTTCCGAGAAGGAAAGAAAAATGACTCCGATTTCCTTGAGCTTCTCGCGGAAGGTCGTCGCGACCGAAACGCTGTCGAAAACCGCGTCGACCGCCACCACGCCGGCGAGCATCTTCTGCTCCTGAAGGGAGATACCCAGGCGCTCGTAGGTGCGCAGAAGCTCCGGGTCGACCTCGTCGAGACTCTTGGGCTTCTCTTTCTGCTTGGGCGCGGCGTAATAATGCAGATCCTGGTAGTCGACCGGCTCATAGTGCACGTTCGACCAGGTCGGCTCGGTCATCTTCTGCCATCTCCGAAAGGCGCGGAGCCGCCAGTCGAGCAGCCACTCGGGCTCATTCTTCTTGGAAGAGATCAGCCTTACGATGTCTTCATTGAGGCCCTTGGGAATAAATTCCTGCTCGATGTCGGTGACGAAACCGAACTTGTATTCTTCCGCGGCCAGGCGCTCGATGGTTTCGGTGGTGGTAGTCATGCTCTCTCCTGAAGCGGAGCGGGTTGCGCCGTGGCGCGGTGTTCTTGGGAGACGTTGAGCTGTACGAGGGGCGGCGCCATCGGGATGGCAAGCTCCGCGAGGGTGATCTGCTCGAGCGCGGAACGCACGGCGCGGTTGATGCGCTGCCAGTTGCCGCGCAGATGGCAGGTCGCCTCCTGGCTACATTCACCCGGGCTATCCTCGATGCATTCCGTAAAGGCGATCGGCCCGTCGAGGACCTCGATCAGGCGGGCGACGCTGATGTCATCAGGGTGAGTCGAGAGCGAGTAGCCGCCTTTAACGCCGCGGTGGGAGTCGAGAACGCCGCCGCGCGCGAGCAGCTTCATGATCTTGCTCACGGTGGGCTGGGGGAGCTGCGTTTCGCCCGCCAACTCCGGCGCTGCGAAACGTCTTTCCGGCTGCACTGCCATGATCGACAGGAGCACGATGCCGTAGTCGGCCTGTTTGGTCATTCGTAGCATGATGGAGTCCGTAGTGACGGATGGCTGGGCAGGGGAGCTGGGGGAAGGTGATCAGACGGGAGTCCGCCCGGCACTGTGGACGGCCCCACAGTATACCGCTTAAGCGTCCTTTAGACAAAGTCTAAAGCAGCTTAGCGAGACGTCTGTTCCGACGCCTCCACATTCGCCAAAAGCGCCTTCGCAGATGCCGCGGTCGACCGAGCCGCGACATCCCGTACCCTAGTCGTCGAGAACTTCGCGGACCTTGCGCGCCAGCGCCTCCGGTGAGAAGGGCTTGGGGAGAAAGGCCGCTTTCTGCTGGGTCAGCAGTTTGACGCCGGTGTGACTGTCGGTATAACCCGACATGAAGAGGATCTTGAGATCGCTAAAGCGCTGTTTCAAGTCTTCCGCCAGGGCGAGGCCAGAGCGGCCCGGCATGACGACATCGGTGAGCAGAAGGTCGGGGCTCGACTCCTGCTCGTCGCACAGGGCGATCGCCGCGCGGGCGTTTCTCGCCGCCATCACCCGATAGCCCTGCAGCTCGAGAATTTGACGCACTAGGGTGCGCACCGACGTCTCGTCCTCCACTAGCAAAACCCGCTCACTTCCGCGCGGCACCGGCTGGCCGTGGGCGGCCGACGACTCGGGGATCTTCGGTTTGGGGGGCACGTGGATCGGAAAGAAGAGATGAAAGACCGAGCCCTCTCCTTCAGCGCTCTCGACCTCGATGAACCCCCCGGACTGCTTGATAATGCCGTAGACGATCGCGAGACCCAGGCCCGTGTTGTGACCGCGGCCTTTGGTGGTGAAGAAGGGCTCGAATAGATGCTCTCGAACCTTTTTTTCCATGCCTGTGCCGGTGTCCTCTACCTTGAGGATCACATAATCACCCGGGACGGGCGTGCGCGGCAGGCTCGGATCGTCCGACGGCATGCGGGCCCTGCGCGTGCCGAGCCTGAGGCTGCCGCCGTCGGGCATGGCGTCACGGGCGTTGACCGCCAGATTCAGGATGATCTGCTCGATCTGGCCCTGGTCGGCGTAGATCGCCGGGAGCTCAGGGTCGAGCCCGGTGCGCAGCTCGATATCCTCGCCGATCACGCGCTGGAGTAATTTCTCCATGTCGAGAACGGCGCGGTTCAGGCTGATGCGCCGGGGCGAGACCACCTGATGACGCGACAGGGTCAGCAGCCTGCGGGTGAGGTCGGTAGCGCGCTTTCCGGCCTTCCGAATCTCCTCCAGGGCGCCGCGCTGGGAGTCGTCTTCGGCCATGCGGGCGAGGGCGAGTTCGCTGTAGCCGTTGATGGCCGTGAGCAAATTGTTGAAGTCGTGGGCCACGCCTCCGGCCAGCCGACCCACGGCCTCCATTTTCTGCGACTGCCGCAGCTGCTCCTGCAGCTGCCGCTGCTCGGTGACGTCGCGCAGAATGCCGCGAAAGCCGACGATCTCTCCGCGGCTATCGTGCACCGCCGACGCCGTCTCTTTGATGCGCAGGCGGCGGCCGTCGCGGGTCTTGAGCTCGAGCTCCTCTTCTTCGAGGAAGCCCTGCTCCATGAAGAGCGCTTCCGAGCGCTTGCGGTCTTTGGGGTTCCAGTAAAGATCGCGGGCGATGTCGAGCTCGAGCATCTGCTCTTTGGAGTCATATCCGAAGAGCCTGACGCCCGCCGGGTTGACGTCGAGCACCGAGCCGGAGTTGGTGCCGATCAGGATGGCGTCCCGCGATTCCTCGAAAAGCCGCCGAAATTTCCCCTCCGACTCGAGCAGGGCATCCTGGGCGATGCGCCGCTCGGTGACGTCGCGGGCGTCGAGCAGGATGCCTTCGATTCCGAAGTCGGCGGCGGGGAGGCTCGCCGCGGTTTCGAGCACCTTGAGGCCGGACTGGGTCTCAACCCGCAGCTCCGTCGGCACCCGGCGCGGGTCGACGAGGGTGGCGCGCAGCAGCTCGTGATCCTCGGGATGGATCAGGCTGAACAGGTCGGAGCCCACCAGATCCTCCCGGAGTCGCCCGAGGAGCAGCTCGACGGAGGGATTCACGTAGACGAGCGTGCCGTTTTGGGCCACGACGCACAGCAGATCGGAGGAGTGCTCCACGAGAGCGCGAAATCGGGCTTCATCGGACATGAGATCGATCACTATTCCAAAAGGCCGGGGGCCTTTATCCGGCCGTCTGTCTTCCCGGCTCGCGGCTCGCGGCGGGTGGTGTGGGCTTCAGCGTTGAGTCAAAGAATCATGGCGCCGGCCTCGAGACGGGCCGGGTATTGGCCGGATTGGCGGCTATCAGCTGCGCCACCCAGCGCAAGTCCTCGGTGTTCTCAGCGGCGATGCGCAGGATCATGGTCAGCGGTACGGAGAGGAGCATACCGACCGGACCCCACATCCATCCCCAGAACACCAGAGAGAGAAAGACCACCAGCGTAGAAATTCCGAGCCGCCGACCCATCAGGTGGGGCTCGACGAAATTACCTAGCGTGATGTTGATCACCAGATAGCCAAGCACCACCACCAGAGCAGTGGCCGTGCCGCTGTCGATCCAGGCCAGAACCAGAGGCGGCCCCGACGCGATGATCGAGCCGAGGCTTGGAATGTAGTTGAGAAGAAAGGCGATCAGACCCCAAAGAACGGGAAAGTTGACTCCCAGAAGGGCTACCCACAGGCCGGCCGCAACGCCCGTACCCAAACTGATCAGGGTCTTGTAGATCAGATAGCGCTGCACCTCCAGCTTGGCCGTCGTCATGCGCCTCATGGCCGCCGGCGACCAGCCCAGGGCGATCTCGAGCTTGCGCGGCAGATGGCGGGACTCAAAGAGAAGGAAGACCATCAGCAGGAGCACCAGCAGCGAGCGGGTCAGCAGCCCGGCGATTCCCAGCAGGGTGCTGCTGACCACCTCCAGGAACGCGTCGAAGCCGATCACCGGGTCCGATTCATCCTCGAGCGGCGAAGGCAGGTCTTCCGTTCTCGACTGCAGCCAGTCGAATTGCGAGACGTCGACGCCGAAATCCTCGAGCCACTGCACCGCCGAACCCGCCCGATCTTCGAAGCGCTGCTGGTAGTCCGGCAGGGACTCCGTGAAGGCCCGGACCGAACCCCCGACCATCAGGCCCATGACTACCAGCACCGCCAGATTGGTGAGGACGGTGGAAAGGACGGCGAAGAACACCGGCAGGCGCGCCGCCAGCCAGGAGAAGACCGGCGAGGACAGCACCACCAGAAAGATCGCGATCAGCAGAGGCAGGGCGATCGGCCGGATTTCCCGCAGCCCGGCGATGACGATGACCAGGGAAGCGGAGATAAAGAGGAAGCGCGCGCCGCGCTGGCGGATTTCCTTGGGCAGGAGGGCGGGCCTGCTGCTGCTGCTCATCGAGGCGAACCTCAGCCCGCGGCGGCAGCGGTTTGCAGGGCCGCGCGGATGCTCTCGGTAAAAGGCGGCTCGAGCACGCCCACTTCGGTGATCAGGCCGGCCACCAGCTCGTTGGGGGTGACGTCGAAGGCGAAATTGGTGGCCCGCGTGGCGTCGGGAGCCACCCGGGAACCGCCGAGCGCCGTGACCTCGGACGAGTCACGCTCCTCGATCGGAATGTCGTCGCCCGAGGCCGTGTGCGGATCGAGGGTCGAGGTCGGCGCCGCCACGTAGAAGGGAACGCCGTGGCGCGCCGCCAGAACCGCGACGGTGTAGGTTCCGATCTTGTTGGCTACGTCGCCGTTGGCGGCGATCCGATCGGCGCCGACCACCACCCTATCGACCAGGCCGCGGGACATCAGCGCGCCGACGCTCGAGTCGGTGACCAGGCGGTAGGGGACCCCCAGCTTTTCCATTTCCCAGGCCGTGAGGCGCGATCCCTGAAGCAGGGGCCGGGTTTCATCGACCCATACGTGGCCGACTCGTCCGTCGCGGAAGGCGGAGGCGATCACCCCGACCGCGGTGCCGAAGCCGGCGGTTGCCAGCGCGCCGGCGTTGCAGTGGGTCAGCACGCGATCGCCGCTCGAGAAAAGCTCGACGCCATGGGAGCCCAGCCTCCTGTTGGCGGCGACGTCTCGGGACTGCGTCTCCAGGGCCCAGGCGGTGAGGGCCTCGCGCACGGCGGCGGCGCCGCCCTCGCGGTGCGCCTCGAAGACCTCCCGGCCCCGCTCGAGCGCCCAGCGCAGGTTGACCGCGGTCGGCCGCGTGGCCAGGAGCAGCTCAAAGGCCCCCTCGAAGCGCTCTGCGAGGTCCGCGTCGCTCGCTTCTTGAATCCCGAGGACAAGACCGTAGGCCGCCGAGACGCCGATCGCCGGTGCTCCGCGGACGGCGAGCCGCTCGATAGCCGCGCCCACGTCGGCGGGGGCCGCGCAGTCGAGCCACTTTTCCTCCGCAGGCAGCAGAGTTTGATCGAGGAGCTTGAGGGTGCCGTTGTCAAAGCGGATCGGCTCGACGGCGTCGAAGAGATCGTCGCCAGCCCCGCTGACTACCCGTGAAGAATCGGCCATAGCGGCGGATTCTATCGTCCGTGGGCCTCGAGCGCGATGGCGTCCAGCAAGAGGGCGCCGACGCCTGTCGGGTCGGCTCCCTTCCGCCCTCGCGGGCTCCCCATAGAGCGGCTCAAACTCAGTAGAATCCGGCGCAATGCCGCAACATCAACCCTCCGAGTCCTCCCTGCTCGCGCGCCTTCGCCTGCGGGCCACGGGACTCAGCGCGCGTATCGCGCTCCCCGAGAGCGGCGACGCGAGGGTGATCGACGCGGCGACGCGGGCGGCGCAGCTCGGCCTCGCCGAACCGATCCTGATCGGCCCGAAGCGCGGCGGCAGCGAAGCGCCCGGCGTCTTGACCCTCGATCCCGAAGACGACGACCTTTCCTCCCTCGCCCTTCGCCTGGCCGAGGGAACGCCGAGCCGAGACCCCGAAAAGCTCCTCGAGCACCTGAGGGATCCGCTGCACTACGCCTGCGCCCTGGTGCGCGACGGCCGAGCCGACGGCGCGGTGATGGGGGCGGTCGCCACGACCGCCCAAACCCTGAGGGCAGCCCTCAGGACGGTGGGCGTCGACCCGCGCTATCGGGTCGTCACCTCGTGCTTCCTGATGGAGATCCCGCCGGATGGTCGAGTGCTGGTCTACGCCGACTGCGGGGTGCTGCCCCGTCCGACGGCGGAGCAGCTCGTCGACATCGCCATGCAGACCGCCGAGACTTATGAGGCCCTCGATCTCGGGCCGGCCAAGGTGGCGCTGCTCTCCTTTTCCACCCGCGGCAGTGCCCAGCACGAGAGTCTCGAGCCGGTGATCGAGGCGACGCGGCTGCTCGCGCGCCGCGGCGCCCCGTTTGCGTTCGACGGCGAGCTCCAGGCCGACGCCGCCCTGGTGCCCGCGATCGCGAGCCGCAAGGTCCGGGACAGTCCTGTGGCGGGTGAAGCCAATGTCCTGGTCTTTCCTGACCTCAATTCCGGTAATATCGCCTACAAAATCACCGAGAGGTTGGCGGGCGCCCGAGCGATAGGCCCCCTTCTCCAGGGGCTCTCGAAGCCGATCCACGACCTCTCACGCGGCTGCTCGGCCGACGACATCGTCGACACCATGGCGATCGCGGCCCTCGACGCGAATCGCTCCGAGCGGCCTTCCCATGGTTGATCAGACCCAGACCCGGGCGAATGCCTCGTTCCTGTGCGGGTCGCGGGCTGAGCACATCCCAAGTGTTTGAGCGGTCCCACGTGCGGAGGCAGAAATGAAAGTCCTGGTCATCGGTTCTGGCGGCAGAGAACATGCGCTGTGCTGGAAGCTGCGGCAAAGCCCGCGGCTGACGGAGCTTTATTGCGCCCCCGGCAATCCCGGCATCGCGCAGGTCGCGGATCCGGTTCCGATCCCCGCCGAGGAGGTGCACCAGCTGGCGGATTTCGCGCAGGACCTGCGCATCGACCTGACGGTTGTGGGGCCCGAACTGCCCTTGACCCTCGGCGTCGTCGACGAGTTCGCGAGCCGCGGCCTGGAGATTTTTGGCCCCAAGCAGCAGGCCGCCGAGCTCGAGGGCTCAAAGGTCTTCGCCAAGGAATTCATGAAGCGCCACGGCATTCCGACTGCGGATTTTGGGATCGCCCACAACGCCGACGAGGCGCGGGAGATCGCCGCCGGCTTCGGGGGCTTCCCGGTGGTCCTCAAGGCGGACGGGCTCGCCGCGGGCAAGGGTGTTCTCATTCCCAAGGACGAGCGGGAGCTCGAGGAGGCCCTCGACATCTTCTTTGAGCAGCGCCGGTTTGGCGGCGCCGCCACGCGACTGGTGGTGGAAGAGTTCATCCCCGGGGAGGAGGTCTCCTTCACCGCGATCTGCGACGGTCAATACCCCCTGCCGCTCGCCACGTGCAGAGACTATAAGCGCCTCGGCGATGGGGACCAGGGACCGAACACCGGCGGCATGGGGGCCCACAGCCCGGCAGGACCCCTGGGCAGCGATTTCGCTAGCCAGGTGCTCGACCAAATCGTGCGCCCGACCCTGACCGGCATGGCGTCTGAAAATCGCGATTTCGTAGGCGTGCTTTACGCCGGCCTGATGCTCACCGACGACGGCGTCAAGGTCCTGGAGTTCAACACCCGCTTCGGAGACCCGGAGACCCAGGCCCTCATGCTGCGCATGGACTCAGACCTCCTGCCCATCCTCCATCAGGCGGCGACCGGCCGCTTCGAGACCCTGCGCATGAGCTTCCGCAAGGAAGCCGCCGCCTGCGTGGTTCTGGCCAGCGGCGGCTACCCCGAGAAGCCGACCAAAGGCGAGCCGATCGGCGGCCTCGAGCAGGCGGCGGCCGCCGAGGGCGTGGAGATCTTCCACGCCGGAACCGCCACCCGTGAAGGCCAGGTGGTGGCCAGCGGCGGGCGGGTGATCAACGTCTGTGCGGCCGGGCCACAGCTGCGCGACGCCCTTAAAAGAGCCTACCTCGCCGCGAGTCAGGTGCATTGGCCGAGCAAGATCTTGCGGACCGACATCGGTAAGCGGGTCCTGGAATCCGGCTTTCACTGAGCAGAGACGGGCTGAAAGATGAGTGGATCGCCCAAAAAGTCCAGGCGCGAGAAAGCGTCGCGCGACGGCAAGGCCGCGGCGGCTTCGGAGGCCGAGCGGCCCGCCGAGGAAGGTCGGCCGGCGCCGGCGCGGCGCTTCTGGATGCGCGAGTACCTCGAGGCGCTGCTCATCGCGGGCATCTTCCTCGGCTTTAGCAACACCTTCATCATCAAGACCTTCTATATCCCCAGCGAGTCGATGGTGGATACCCTGCTGGTGGGCGACCATCTCTTCGTCAACCGCCAGATCTACGGCCGCTCCGGCGCCGCCCTCGAGGGCCTGCTGCCCTCGAGGTCTTTGCAGCGCGGCGACATCGTGATCTTCCGCTCCCCCAAGGATCCCCAAACCGATCTGGTCAAGCGCTGCATCGGCCTGCCCGGAGACCGCATCGAGCTGATCGACAAACGGCTCTACGTCAACGGCGAGCCGGTGGACGACGGCTCCTTCACCCAGCATACGGATCCGCGGATCTTCCCGAATAAGCGCTTCCTGAGTCGCGAAACGCGCCTGCGCGACAACTTCCTGCTCAAGGTGGTTCCCGAAGATCACTTTTTCTTCCTGGGCGACAATCGCGACGAGTCCTACGATTCGAGATATTGGGGCGCCGTACCCCAGCGCTACATCAAGGGCAGGGCGCTGATGATCTATTGGTCTTTCGGCGGCGAAACGCCGGACGGCACGTGGCCGGGACCTCTGGCGAAGGTCAAGCAGGTCCTCAACACCGCCCAGGGCTTCTTCAGCCAGACCCGCTGGGAACGGACCTTTCACGTGGTTCGGTGAACGGTCCGGGGGCTGAGACCCGGCGCCTGACGCGCGCCGTGCTGGCGGCCGCCGTGCTGGGACTCTTCTGCAGAACCTTCGTGCTGACGCCGATGGCCGTCAGCTCCCGCTCCATGGAGGACACCCTGCTGCCTGGGGATCACGTGGTCTTCGCGCGGCTGATGCCCGCGGTCGGCGAGCCGCAGCGCGGAGACGTCCTGCTTCTCCGCAGCCCCGAGGGCGAGCGCTGGCTGATCAAGCGCTGCGTCGCGCTGCCCGGCGATCGGGTCGAGATGCGCTCCGGCCGGCTGCTGGTGGGCGGCGAAGCGCGGAAAGAGCCCTGGGCCCGCATCGGGGTAGGGGCGGGAGCAGGCGACTGGACCGGGCCGATCGATCTCGGCGCCGATGAGTACTTTGTTCTCGGCGACCATCGCGGCGTCTCCCGCGACTCCAGACATTGGGGCCCGGTCTCGAGGCATCGGCTCGCCGGTCGAGCGTTCGTGATCTATTGGTCCGCGGCCCCGATTGGCGAGAGCGGCTGGGATACAATTGAGTCAGGTTGGCGTCAAAGACTTCTAGCAATCCGCTGGGACCGCACCTGGCAGCGGGTGCGCTGAAGAACCAACGAAGCTCTTGTCGAGGGCCTCAAGGAGAAGAAGATGCGAATGATGGCCAAGGGCGAAGGCAAAGCTGGATGTATTTTTTGGGGGCTCCTCGCCCTCACCGTGGCTTTCGTGGCCTTTGAGGCAGTGCCTGTCCAGGTTTCGAAGATGAAGCTCGAGGACCAGATCAAAGAAGTCGCCATGACCAACCCGCGCATCACCGTGCGGCAGTTCGAGAAACAAATTCTCGGCATGACGAGGGAGCTCGACCTGCCCCTGGACAAGCGGAACCTCAAAATTCGCAAGACTCGGAAAAAAGTCTGGGTCGACCTCGAGATGGTCGTGCCCCTCGACCTGCGAGTCACGGAATATGACTGGCATATCGAGATCAGCGTCGAGCGCGACCTCTTCTACTTCTAGAGATGGCGGCGCCTCCGGCAGCGGGGCACCGTGATGGAACGGCGGCGGCCGCCGTCATCGCATGAGCGAGGAACAAACTCTTCGCCCTGACCGGCCCTCGAGCCCCTTCGACGGGGCCGCCTCCAGGGCGCGATCCCAGAGGATCCGCCGCACCCGAGACCTTTTAGCCTGCGGCTTTCTACCCGGGTCGCTGGCCGGATTCCAGCTCGCCGGCCTGCTCTTCTTTTTGAACCCCCACGTGCCCTTCGAGTGGCCGTCCGCGGCGCGAGGGTTCCTCTTCTTCGCGCTGCTGCTCGGCCTGGCCGCCATGGTCTTGGTGGTCGTACTCACCGGCGCCCGGGCCCGAACGGCCCGCCGCCTGCTGCCGATCCTGCTGACCGCCGCGCTGCTGATCGCGGCCCTGGGCTTCTGGGTTCACGCCTCCTATTTCGGCTTCTATTTGCCGCCCGGCATCAACGCCCGCCTGCTCAAGGCGGCCGTGTGGCTGACCCTCGCCGCCGTTCTCTGCTTCTACACGCTGGTTCTCCATCGCCTGCGCAGAAGGCCTATCGGCAGGCGAAGCCGCGCGCTCTTCGCCCTCATGGCCCTCGCCTCCGTCTACGTGGTGGTCGAGCGGAGGGAGGCCTTCAAGCCGAGGGTCGATCCCGATCCGCGGGCGACCGCTTTCGAGAACGAGCGGCGTCCCCAGCTGCTCGTGGTCGGTCTCGAGACGGCCTCCCTCGACGTCGTTCTCCCCCTCGCCCAGCAAGGCCGACTGCCCTTCTTTCGCCGCGTGCTCGACGGCGGCATTCAGAGCCGCCTGACCTCCCTGAGCCCAACCCGACGATCACCCCTATGGACGACCCTGGCAACCGGCAAATATCCCTATAAGCACGGCGTGGTGGGGGAGCGTCTCTACGAAGGCTATTTAGGCCGGCGCCAGGGACCCTGGCTCAGCCTCCTGCCCCTGGGGCTCGAATCCTGGGGCGACTGGGTGAGCTCCCGCGAGGCCGACGCCGGCGACGTGAGGGTGCTCACCCTGTGGCGCATTCTGGCGAGACTCGGCGTTTCGACGGGGGTGGTCGGCTGGCCCTTGACCTCGCCGGTCTCCGAGGAGCTGACCGCGGTACTGCCGGATCGGTTCTTCGCCGGCGATTCCGAAATCACCGTGCATCCCGCCGAGATGGCCGAGAGAGCCCGTCTTTTTAGAACCCGTCTCGGAGAGCTCGATCCCGAGACCGTCTCGAGGTTCGGTGTGCGGCCGCCGCAGCCTGTGCTCGACGCCCTGGTAGACGATTTGTGGCGCGAGGATCTCGCTCAATTCCTGCTCGACGGCGACCCCAAGACCGACGCCCTTTTTCTTCTCTTGCCGGGCCTGAGAGAGCTCTCTTTGCGCTATTTCGGCGGCTTTTCGGCGGTTCAATTCCGCGGCCTCCAGGATCCGGAATCGGTGGACGCCGCCCGTTTGCTCAGCGCCTACTACGAGCATTTGGACGCCTCTCTCGCCCGCCTGTGGGCGAGCATGGAAGGGCCCAAGATGATGGTGATCGTGTCGGCCCACGGCGTGCACGAGGCTCCGCTCTGGGAGGAGGCCCGCAGGGTCGTTCTGCGGCGACAGCCGCCGACTCGAGGCTCGGTGCACGAGGGCCCCGACGGCCTCCTTCTGGCGATCGGTGAAGGCATCGTCACCTCCGGGAGCGCCCTCGACGCGAGGCTGGTGGACTTGACCCCTACCCTGCTTTACAGCCTCGGACTGCCTGTCGCCCGGGATCTCGACGGCAGCGTGCTGACCGGAGTCTTCGAGAACTCCTTCATGGCCAGGCAGCCTCTCAACTTCGTGCCGTCCTACGAAACTCTGCCGTCGCGGTAGCGTCGCGAGGCGGCCGGATCGTCAGGAACCGCCATAAACCTGGGCCACGCCGGTGATGTTGTCTTGCCCTAGGTTCTGCTCCAGGGCCTGGGAGAACAGCCCCCGCACCGCGGACGCGAGGGGATGCTCGGCGTTCCGGGCGTCGGCGGTGGTCGAGAAATACCGCAGGTCTTTATCGACCACAGCGATGGGAAACTGCGGGGCGAATTGGTTCGCCGCCATCGCCGCCATGGCGCCGGCTATCGGGGGCGGCACCACCGGCAAATTGGTGAAGAGATCAAGCCAGCGCTCGTCTTCGACCCCGGAGCTGCGGAGGAAGTGAATCGTCTCAGCCGCGGCCGCGACCTGGGTCGCGAAGAAGGTGTTCACCGCCAGCTTCGCCGCCGCCGCCTGGCCCGCTTCGCCGAGGTAGAAGGTGCGGCTTGAGTAGGTGTCCAGCATCGGGCTGCAGCCTTCAAACACGGCCCGGTCACCGGCGGCCAGGCTGATGAGCTGCCCGGCCTCGGCCTGGGGACGGGAACCCACGACGGGCGCTTCGAGCAGCGCCGCGCCCGCCGCTCGAATCCGATCGCTTAGCCGCAGAACCCAGGCCGGGGTCAAAGTGCTCGCCTCCACGGCTACGGTGCCCGGGCGGAGGCCCGCAAGCGCCCCGTCTGCGCCTAGCCACACGGCTGCGGAGGCTTCATCGTCGGTGAGCATCGCCAGGACGATGTCGGCCCGCGCCGCGGCGTCGCGAGGCGAGGAGGCGCGGCGAATTGAGGCGTCTCTAAGCTCGACTGGGCTCCGATTCCAGGCGATGACTCTGAAGCCTCCGGCGGCGAGCCTGACGGCGAGTCTCGAGCCCATGGCGCCGAGGCCGAGGACGGCGACAGTCTGGGTTTGCGCGGATCGAGAATCGAGGTCGTCCATAGGGAAGGCTCCTGTGGTTGGGGTGTGACGAGACAAACGGAAGCCTAGAGGCTGCTATAAGAGCAATAAATAACCTCTATTGAAAAAGACCCATGCGTAAAATGCATGAATGGATCTTGAGCACCTGCGTTGGTTCGTCGAGGTGGCGAGGCGCGGCAGCTTCGCGGCCGTCGCCCGCGATCGCCGCGTCGACCCTTCGACGGTCTCGCGGGCGGTGGCCGCTCTCGAGAAGGAGCTCGGCTTCGCCCTCTTCTATCGAACCACGCGCCGGCTCTCGCCCACCGAGGCCGGCGAGGCCTACTTCCGCCGGGTCGAGTCCCTGGTGGACGATCTCCGTCAGGCTGCAGAACTGGCCGGAGGAAGCGCTCGGGATCCCCGGGGCACCCTCCGCGTGCTGGCGCCGGTGAGCTTCGCCCAGCTCAATCTAGTGCCGTCGCTACCGAGATTTTTGGAGCGCTATCCCCTCATTCGGCTGGACCTGAAGCTCACCGACGCCCTCCTCGATCTGGTGGAAGACCGCATCGACGTGGCGATCCGCCTCGGCCCCCTGGCGGATTCCGGCTACGTGGCCAAAATGCTGGCCCCGATGCGTCCGAAGGTCTGCGCCAGCCCGGGCTATCTCGCGCGCTACGGTCGTCCCGAGCGGCCTTCGGACCTGGCTGAACATCGATGCCTGCTGCTCGATATGCCTGGATTTGGCGACCGCTGGCTGTTTCGGGACGGCCAGGGACGAGAGAGCCACGTCGACGTGGAGGCTCGACTCACCACCTCGCACGCCATCACCCTCAAGGAATGCGCCCTGGCGGGCGCCGGCATCATCCTGCAGGGTGACTGGATCGTCGGACGGGAGCTAGCGACGGGGGCGCTGGTGGACCTCTTTCCCGGCTACTCGGCGACCGCTAGCTATTTCGACAACGCGGTGTGGACGCTGCGCCCCACGAGGGCCCACCGCCCGGCGAAGGTGGCGGCCTTTCTCAACTTTCTGGCGGAGGAATTCGCCGGCGGCGCGCCCTGGGCTCGGGCTTAGCCCGCCGCTGCCGTCGGGTCGCGGTCGGCGGCAGCGGCTTTGGCGTGCGCAAAGAAAGGCGTTTTCGTCAGGATCTTTTGACAAAGGCCGTATGCCTGCGCCTCAGCCTTTCCGGGCGTGAGATCCCTCAATGGGCAAATTCTTTTGACGAGGCCTTCGAACCTCGGATTGCATCAAATTCTATAAGTTCATTTGATTCAGTGCTTTAGAAGTTTTCTCTAGCCTGGCACGGGTCTTGGAATGTCTAAGGGTCGTTCGCGGGGATCGTTCGAGTCGTTCGCAGCGACGCCCCACCAGACCCTTCATTGACCCCCAGGAGGAGACACCGCACTCGAGAACGCACGACGCGACGCATCCCGCTCGCGGCTAGCGAGCGGCCCAACCCTTAGCCCTTCCAAGAAACCAAGTTATTTCTTCCCAAATCAAGGAGATACACCATGCATACATCAAGAACTCTCACCCGCTTCGCCATCGTTTTTGCCCTCGTCCTCTCCGCCGTGCCCCTGTGGGCCGCGGGATCGGCTGACTCAGAGGTGGTCAACATCAACACCGCAGACGTTTCTCAGCTGACCCAACTGCCTCGAATCGGCCCCTCGCTGGCGCAGCGCATCGTGGAGTTTCGCAAAGAGAACGGTGAGATGAAGAACACCCACGATCTGATTCTCGTGCGCGGCATCGGCGAGAGGACTTTTCGCCTGATCGAGCCGTTCCTCGTGGTGCAGGGCAAGACGACCCTGACCCGCAAGCTGCGCACGGCGGATGCCGAGCAGGCCCTGGCGGACCGAGAGTCCGCCAAGGGCGCCAAGGATCCCAAGAAGCCGGCGGCGAGCGCGGACCCGAGCCAGCGGGACGGCGGCGTTTGAGGCCTAAGGCCCCGGCCGCCCGGAAGCGGAGCCGCGCCACTCGATGGGGCGCGGCTCGCCTCCGTCCGGCTGCCCTGGAGACCCATGATGCGACGACCGACCCCGCCCTCAGCCTCGGGAAGGCGCCGCCGGGCGCCGGTTCGCCCGGCTCGCAGGGCCCGCGCCCAGCGAGGCCTGACCCTCATCGAGCTGCTCGCCGTGCTCGCGATCGCCGGTATCCTTTCCGTTCTGATCATCCCGCGCTACGAGCTATGGGTCGGCGGCCTACAGGTCCGCATGGCGGCCCAGTCCGTGGCGCATACCTTGGGCGAAGCCCGCCTGAGGGCGATACGCCATCATCAGAATGTCGCGGTGAAATTCCGCGAGGGCGCCGACGGACGAATCACCCTCGCCCTCTACCGAGATGCCGATGGTGATGGGGTGCTCAACCGCGACATCGACGACGGGGTCGACCCGCTGATCAAATCCCCGCGGCGCCTCGCCTACGGTAGCCGCAGGATCCGCTTCGGCTTTCCGCCCGGGGAGGCGCCCACCGACCCCGGCCAGCCGAGACGGCGCCTCACCCGGCTGAGCGACCCGATTCGCTTCAACCGTTCGGATCTCGCCTCGTTTAGCGAAATCGGTACCGCGACGCCGGGAACGGTCTACCTAACGGACGATCGCTTTCACCTTGCGGCCGTGAGGCTCAGCCCAGACTCGAGCCGGGTCACTATCCTGATCTACGATCGAGCCCTCGAGCTGTGGCGGCGTCTCGGCTGAGGGACGCGAGCGGCAGGGGAGTCTGTCCAACCCGTCCGCCGCGCCGGTCCTTCGGGCGCGGCGGCGGGCCTTAAGCCGGCCTCCCGCCCTCTTTGAACTCTAGGCGGAGCAACGCCAAATGCGGCTGTGGTTGCGCCCCGCGGCCCGACCTTCGCGCCGATAGCTCCACAACCTCTCGGTTTCCTCGAAGGTGCAGAGGTCGAGGCGCCGGACGTCCTCGACGCCGCCCGAGCGCAGCTGGACCTCGACGGCGAGAGGCAGATCGACATGGGGTCGCTCCGCCCGTCCCTGGAGCACCACCCGAGGTTCACCGGATGCGGCGACGATCTCGGCGGCGACCTCGGTGCTGACCTCGTAGGAGCGGCCGCTGATCGCCGGCCCAATCCAGGCCACGCGCGGGCGACTGCGAAACCTGCCGAGGGCCCCGGGGACGATGCGGGAGGCCACGCCGCGCCAGCCCGCGTGCACGGCCGCGATTTGCTCGTCGCTGGCCATCAGCACGGGAACGCAGTCGGCGGTGACCACGCACAGGGCGAGATCGCGGCGGCAGCTCAGCAGCCCGTCACCCTCGCCGGCACAGCCGGCTTTTGCCGTCTCGAAGACCCGCTCGGAGTGAATCTGCTGAAGCCAGGCGCGCTCGCCAGGAGGGCTTGCCGAGCCCGCACGAGCGTCTCTGTCCGGGGCGCGTTCGCGACCCTCGAAGAGCACCCGGACGTCGCGCCAGCGGTCCGCCGCGGGCCAACTTTCGCCGCTCAGGCGTGCGGTTCCGGCCGATTCCATGGCTCCATGGTAGCGGCCGATCTCACTCGCCGGAAAACTTCTCGCGCATTCCTCTTCAAAACCGTGCCCGAAGACTTTCTCAAATACACTACCCGCTCTATGGATGCCGCCGGACTCGAGGGCCCGCACAATTCCGTCTCAGCAGCGCGTTTCGAAGCGGTGGTCGGCCTTGAGGTCCACGCGCAGCTGCGCACGGAGCGCAAGATTTTCTGCTCGTGCTCCCACTCCTTCGCGGCGCCGCCCAACAGCGAAATCTGCGAGATTTGCCTGGGGCATCCCGGCGCGCTGCCGGTCTTGAACGGCGAGGCGGTCGACCAAGGGGTGCGACTCGCTCTGGCTCTCGAGGCGTCGGTCGACCCCGCCTCGCGCTTCGATCGCAAGCACTATCCGTATCCCGACCTGCCCAAGGGATACCAGATCACCCAGCAGCGCAGGCCTCTCGCGACCGGCGGCGATCTACGATTTGACGGCGGCACGATGCCGATACGGCGCCTGCACCTCGAAGAAGACACCGGCCGGCTGCTTCGCCGCGAGACCGAGGACGGAGATCTCCTCGATTTCAACCGTGCCGGCGTCCCGCTGGTGGAAATCGTCTCGGAGCCGATGCGGGTGACCAGCTCCGGTCAGGCCGCCTCGGCGCTGCGCGCGCTCCATGGACTGCTGGTGGCCGCGGAAGTCAGCGATGGCAGGATGGCTGAGGGGAGCCTGCGGTGCGACGTCAACATCTCGCTTCGGGAGAGCGGCCAGAGGGGTTTCGGAGCGCGGGTGGAGATCAAGAACCTCAATTCCTTCCGGCACGTCGCCCGGGCCCTGGACTTCGAGGCGGAACGCCAGGCGAAGCTGCTCGAGAGAGGCGAGGCCGTGGTCGAAGAGACGCGCTCGTGGAATCCGCTTCGGGGGCGGACCGAACGTCTGCGGGCCAAGGAGCAGGCGGGGGCGTATCGATTTCTCGCCGAGCCCGATCTCGGGCCTATCCTGATCGGTGAGGCGAAGCTCAAGGCGCTCCGGGCCACGCTGCCCGAGCTGCCGGAGCGGCGACGGGCGCGCTACCAGCGGATCTACGAGCTGGACCGGGAGAGCGCCGGCCGCCTGGTCGCGGACCGAAACCTGTCGAACTATCTGGAGGCGGTGACCCGCTCGTACGCCGGGCGCGGAGGAGCGGCGCCGCGTGCCGCCCGGTGGGTGCTCAACGAAGTGCTTCGGCTGCAGGCAGGAGAGGAAGGAGGGCTCTCCCTTGAGGAGCGCCTCGATCCCGAGACACTCGCCTCTCTGATTCGCGAGGTCGACCGCGGGACGCTTTCCGCTACCGCCGGCAAGGTCGTTCTGCTGGAGATCTGGCGAGGCGAAGAGAAGGATCCGGTGGCGATCGCCCGCAGGCTTTCGCTGCTCCAGGAGAGCGACGCCGAGCGAATCGCCGGCTGGATCGAAGCGGCGCTTAAAGCTCACCCGCCTCAGGTTCAGGCCTACCGCGCCGGCAAAGTTCAGATTCTGGGCTTCTTCGTCGGCCGGGTCATGAAGCTCTCGGGCGGTCGCGCGAGGCCCCAGGAGGTCGAGCGCCTGCTGCGCCGGACGCTCGGGGAGTTCGGGAAACGGGACGCGGGAGATCCGCCGCGCCCCGGCGGGAGCGAGACGTGATCGAGCTCTATAACGTCACCAAGATCTATCCCGGAGGCCAGGTGGGCCTTCAGGAGGTGAACCTTTCGATCGCCAAGGGACAGCTGGTCTTTCTCACCGGCCCCTCGGGCGCCGGCAAGACCACCTTCCTGAAGCTGATTTACCGCGAGGAGATGGCCAGCGACGGATACGTGCTGGTCAACGGCAGGAACGTCTCTTCGCTGCCGGCCAATAAGGTGCCTTTCCTGCGCCGGACGATCGGGGTGGTTTTTCAAAGCTTCCGGCTGATCCCGCGCAAGACGGTCTTCGAGAACATCTGCTATTTACCGAGAATTCTCGGGCTGGATACCAAGGAGCAAAAGAAGCTCGCCTATGAGACCCTGAGACGGGTCGGCCTGGCTCACCGCATGAACGCCTTTCCGCGCCAGCTCTCTGGCGGTGAGCAGCAGCGCGTTGCGGTGGCCCGCGCCCTGATCAACCAGCCTGACATTCTGCTGGCTGACGAGCCGACGGGGAACCTCGATCCGGACCTCTCCGAGGAGATTCTCCGCCTCTTTCTGGAGATCAACCTCCAGGGCACCACGGTGGTTTTCGCCACCCACGACCGCTCCCTAATCCACCGTGTGGGGCGCCGCGTCCTGACCCTCGACGGCGGCCAGCTGACCCACGATCAAGAGCTGCCCCACGGCGATATGCTGCCGACCTCGGCCATTCAGGTCGCGTCAGACCTCGCGCCCGAGCCTCCGGCCGCGGCGGGCGCTCAAGGCCCTGGGGAGGACGATCTTTGACCTTCCTCAAGGCGCTGATCTACTTCTTCCGGGAAGCCTCGGTCAATCTTCTCCGCGGCTGGAAGGTGAGCCTGCTGGCGATCCTGACGATCACGGTCAGTCTCTTTCTGGCCGGCGTCTTTCTCTTGATCAGCGGCAACCTCAGGGCTCAGCTCGAGCTGTGGCGAGACGACACTCGCCTGGTGGTTTATCTCAAGACCGGAGCGGACGCCGAGGCCAAGGCCAGGGTACGCTCCCGAATCGACGAGGCGCCCCAGCTGATCGACGTTCGCGCGGTTGAACCGGATCAGGCTGCCGACCGCTTCCGAACGGCCTTTCCGAGCCTGGAGGACCTGCTCGAGGGCTGGGGCGATCAGCCGCTTCCGGCTTCCTTCGAGGCCAGCCTGGCCTGGAAGGAACTCGACGCGGTCTCCTACGCAACGTGGCTGGAAAAGCTGAAGCGGGACGATGCCGTCGAGATGGTGGATGACGATCGAGACTGGCTGCAGCAGCTGGAGGCGGCCGTTCTGGTGCTCGAGGGCCTGGCTTTGGTTCTCGGCACGATCCTCCTGACCACGGCCATCTTCACCATCTCGAGCGTCATCAGGCTCACAGCCTTCCTTTACCATGACGAGATCGCCGTGATGCGCATGGTCGGGGCCACGGAGTTTTTCATCCGCGGCCCGTTCTACGTCGAGGGGCTTCTGCAGGGCCTCACCGGAGGCATGCTGGCCACCGGCCTTCTCGGAGCGAGCCATCGGCTGATCCACGACGAGCAGGGCGAGAGTCTGCTGAGCGTGCTGATGGCCGACCGCTTTCTTTCGTGGGGGCAGCTGCTCGGCTTGATCGCCTTGGGGGGGGCGGCGGGCCTGGTAGGCGCCATCGCCTCTCTGAGGCGGGAGAATCTCGGCGCCACCGCCGAGACCCCCGAGGACTGGAAGAAAGAGGACTAGCCGGCCGGCTGGCTAGCCGACCGTGGCCAGCAAGACCGAGCCCTCCCTAGCCGAGCACCGTTTCTTCGGACTCGAGCCGCGCGGACGGCGCGTCATCCGGCTGGTAGATCACCACATAGTCTGCGATGTAGAGACGATCGCCGCCTGCCAGAGAGCGCGGCTGTTCGAGCATCGTGGCGTTGAGGCGAGTTCCGTTGGAGCTCAGATTCTCGATTTCGTAACCCTCTCCTGACGGCCTGATCACCGCGTGGTTTCGGGAGACGCTGTCCTTGGGCAGCTGAACCTGACAATCACCGCCGCGGCCGATGAGAATCTCGTCGCTCAACTGGATTTTCACGAAGAGTTTGCTGTTGACGTAGAAGTCGAGTCGGGGCATACATTTCTCCTTGGCGGGTATTCTCTCTCAGGAACGCCAGCTAGCCAACCACATCGCCGGCTCGGTCGCGGATCCGCGACGCAGCGGCTTGACGGACACGCCCTGGGCGCCAGCGAGCCGGAGCATGCACGCCAGGTAGCCGGCCTGAAAACGGCTGAAGTCCTCGCCGGCGAACTCAAAGCCGGTCAGGATGATGCGCGCCTGGGCCCGCTGCATCATTCCGACATCGGCACTGCCGCTGTCGTGATAGAGCCGCCACAGGCGCGGCAGGCGCTCGAGGGTCCCCCAGATATTGCCCTTCTGGACCATCGAGGAATAGATGTGAATGAGGTCGACCTCGGCGCAGTGGGCGCCGAGCCACTGCCAGGGATCGCCGCCGGACTTGGGGGTGAGCAGCGCCATGGTGCGCAGCAGGCGGAAGAAATCTTTTTCCGGATACCAGCTGGCGACCAGGATCTGCTGATCGAGGTAGGGCCTCATCTCAGGGTCCAGCAGCGGCTCCGCGTGGTCGCGCCGCTCGCGCAGCAGCTTGACGACATTGAGGATGCCGATGCCTTTGATCTTCGCCATGTGCGCTCCGCAGAGGGGGGGTCAGCCGTCGGCGAACTTCATCACGTGCTCCTGCCGCTGCGGACGGGTCACAAGGCTGAGTCCGATGAGCAGAGGAACGTTGACCGCCAAACCGAAGATCCCCTCGTGCAGATGCTCGAGGCCCGCCGGCTTCATCTCGGGGAAGCGCAGGAAGAATACGTTCACCGCGAGACCCGCAAAGAGCGCCCAAAAGGCCGCTTTGCCGGTGGCCCGAGGCCAGTAGAAGGCGGCGAACATCAGCGGGAAGATCTGGGCGATGCCGCCGTAGGCGGCGAGCAGCAAATCGACCAGGGACACGCGGGTTTCGAGCACGAAGTAGAAGGAGGCGGCGAAGAGGAGAAGCACGCAGATCCGGATCATCGACTGCTCTTTGCGGTCGTCGAGCCTGCCGGGAAAGGCCTGCCGCGCCCCGTCGCGCACCGCGATCGAGGCGGCGGCGTGCAGGATCGAGTCCCCGGACGACATGGAGGCAGCCAGCGTACCGGCGCACACCAGGCCGATCAGCCAGGGCGAAATATCGATCTGCGTGAGCAAGAAAGGCAGGATGGTGTCCGAGGGCTCGACGCCGGGAAAGGCCAGGATCCCGGCGAATCCGATGAGCAAGATGGGCACCAGAAAGAGCTGAAACGTGGGGTAGAGGACCACTGTGAGGCGAAGCGCGCGGTCGCTTTGGGCGGCGTAGCTCTTCATGAAGAGGTGTGGCCACATGCTGAAGCCAAAGGCGGAGACCAGGACGATCGAGGAGAAGCCGAGCCATGACCACGGCTCACCGTCGGGCAAAAGCCCCGGCGCCTCGAGCTTCGCGGCATGGGTCGACGCGGCGAGCTGGTCGAACATGGCGCCGACCCCGCCGTAGAGCTTGTACGGCAGGTACAGGCCGAGAAACCAGGCGATCACCATCATGAAGGCGCCCTGGAAGGTATTGGTCCAGCCAACGCCCAAAACCCCGCTGAAGAGTACGTAGACCACCACCACGCCGTAGGTCAGGGCCGCCCCTGCCGCCTGGGAGATCTGATCGCCTGAGATCGTGTTCAGAATATAGCCGGCGCCCTTCATCTGAATGGTCAAGTACGGGATGAATGCGCCCACTGAGAGAAGCGCCAGCAGGATCGAGACGCCTCGGCTTTCATAGCGGGCGGCGAGCAGCTCTGCCTGAGTCACGAAGCCGAAGCGCTCTCCTAGGCGGCGGGCCCGCGGGCCGAAGAAGTAGAGCGGCACCATGCCGATGACGCCGTACGCGATGATGTAAAACGCGGACGCGCCTCGAGAATAGGCCCAGCCGGGACCGCCGAGGAAGGCGAAGGACGAGAAGACCGAGGCTCCAAGAACAAAGTAGAGCACCAGGAAGCTCATCGCTCGGTCGGCGGCAACGTAGCCGGCGACGCTCTTTGAGACCCGCAGCCCCGGCACCAGGCCCATGATGAGGGTCACCACGAGGTAGGCCCCGCAGACCCAAAGCGCGATCGTGCCCGTCTCGAGACCGCCCATCTCAGCCGCCCGCCTGTCGGGAGGGCTCACGCTCGGAGACGGATGCTGCCTTTTTTGCTTCGGCGCGGGCCTCCCTTTCGTCGGCAAGAAAAAGCCACAGCAGCGAGCTGAACATCAGCAGGAGTGCGCCGATCACCCAGGCCAGGGAGAGGGGAAGGCCCAGGATCTGGGGCGTGGCGGACGCTCCGAGCATGGGGTAGAGGGGCCAGACGAGCATGGCCGTCACCCCGATCCAGAGAGTCAAAAAAGTTCTCCGGCGCCTCCTAAAGGCCGGAGACCTCCGGCTGCTGAAGATCACGAGGCCTTTATCCACGCCGTGCTCCCTTCTCCCGCCGTGCGGGCTCGCTCAGAACGTAAAAAGGCCCTGAAGCCTTCGCGCACGAAGGATCTCCAGGGCCCTGGGTCGACCGGTGAGGCAAGAAGCTCACGACGGCCGCGGGAGGCGAAATCGTCCTCTTGGGTGGACGGTACGCATCTCCCTTCGCCTCTCTCTTTTACTCGCCGCCGCCTTCTTCGAGCTTCTTCAGCTCCTCTTCGAGGCGCTTCGCTTCCTCTTCCATTGCGCGGATCTGCTCATTCTCGGCTTCGATCTGCGCGTTCTCCTGGGAGATGGCGCGGTTGTCCGAGACGCGCTGCGCGGCTTTGGCGTTCCCGCCCTTCTGATAGGCCTCGATGGACTCGTCGAACTTCCTCTGCTTTTCGTAGGCGAAGCCGAGCTGCGTCCACACCTTCTTCTTGTTGGTGGCATTCGCCAGCTCGAGGGCCTTGTTGAGCGGCGCCTCGGACTGCGTGAACTTGCCGGCGCTGGTGTAGGCCTGGCCGATGTAGAAGGGAACGATCCAGTCAGAGGAGTTCTTGGCCTGAGCCTGCTGACCGGTCGCGACGGCCTCATCGTAGAGTCCGGCTCCCAGCTCGGCGGAAAGCTTGAGCATCAGGTTGTCGAAGCTCGGATCTTTGGCCACCACCTGTCCGGCCACGTCGGCAGCCTTCATGTAGCTGCTTTTCTTGGCCGCTTTATCCCCGGGCAGGCGGCCTTTCTTGATCAGCGCGTTGGCGTAAGTCGCCTTCTTTGCGACGTCGCCAGGATCGAGGCGGACCGCGCGGTCGAGGGCCGAAAGCGCCTCGTCGAGGCGGTCGCTTTTGAGTGCCAGGGCGCCGAGCTTGAACTGGACGGCGGCGTCCTTGGGCTTGATCTGGCCTAGCTTTTTGAAGTCAGCGTAAGCCTGGTCGACCTGATTGGTCTTGAGCCGAGCCTCCGCCCGCATTTGATAAAAGGGTGCGCGGGCGTTGTCCGGCAGAGAGCCGGCGTCGATCGGGCCGAGAAGCTTGGAAACCTCCTGATATTTCCGCGCCGTCAGGTACGCGCGGCCCAGCTCCAGCTTGATCGAGAGGTCGTTGGGGTTGAGGTCGTACGCCTGGCGCAGGTGATTCAGCGCCTCCTCTTTACGGTTCAGGCGCGAGAGAGACATGCCCAGCATGTAGTGGCTGCGGTAGCCCTCGGGGTTCTGGTCGACGAGCTCCTGAAATTCGGCTGCAGCAGCCTGAAAGTTCTTGGCCCTGAAGGCGGCAACGCCTTCTTCCCATCCGGCCGACGCGGGCGTGGCCAGAAGGGCCGCCATCGCGAAGGTCGCAGCGGGTGCGATCAGTATTTTGCGCATAATTTCACTCCTTTTGGGGGAGGGTTCCGGCGACTTGGAGTGCACTAGAGGGTAGTGCTGCGTGTGGGGGTAGTGAGACGGCGGCGTCAGCCGCCCAGCTGTTGGTTGACGCGCTCGAGAAAGGCCCGGGATTGGTTGGGTCCCAGCGCGGACGAGAGGATCCGCTCGGTGGAGCGGATCATGTCCAGAATGGCGTCGAAACCGCGGCCCGACTCCATCTCCGACTGGGCCCGGCGGGTGGTGGCGTCCAGCTCAGAGAGCCGGTCGCTCGCTCCACCGAGGAGACCTCTCGCGGACTCGTGGATACCCTTGGCGGCAGCCGCGAGTTCCTGAGAGGACATCTCTTTCAGCCTCTCGGACGGGATTTGGCCCAAGGGTTCCTTGAGCTCGACCAGGCCTGCCGTAACCAGGCCATAGAGGAGCTTGCACACCTCAAAGGCGCTCAGGCCCAGGACCGCGGCCAGGTCGTCGATCGACCGTCGCTCATCAACCTTGCAAATGACCTGCCACTCTTGGGGAGTGAACGAGATCGAAGTGCTCGAGCTTTGGTTGGTGAAGATGGGAATGAGCCGTGTCGACGGAATGCGCTTTGAGAGCACCTGCCACTCGTCGATACGACGGGCAGCCTCCATCAGCAAATTCGTATTCGACTTGCGAATCGAACGCTCGGCCGTTTCGACGCCGGCTTGGAACTCGAACTCGCCCTCTTGCCAGATGGCGAGCTCGTAAACCGCGTCTTCCCCCTGTGTCGGACCCGCCGTCGCGTGGACGATCTCCCCATCTTTGAGGAAGATCTGCCCCTGCTGAGACGGTCCCTGAAGAACGAAGACTCCCGTCTTGCCCGACACCGAAACCAGCTGGATGATGTCGGGCAGAGGGAGTTCTTTGAGCGACCCTTGGAAGGCCATTTTTGGATCCTAGCTCACTGCAGGCGGAAGTTCACCGTCAGGTTGTAGTAAACGTCCACCGGCTTGCCGTTGAGAGTCGCCGGCTTGAATTTCCATTTCTTAATCGCGTCGATCGCCTGCTCGGATAGCCCCATCGGAAGGCTCTTGAGGACTTTGACGTTGGTCACCGTCCCCTGCTTGTCGATGATCGCCTGCACGATCACCACGCCCTGAATGCGGGCCTTGCGCGCGATTTCCGTGTATTGCGGCTGAGGCGCCGAGATTTTCTCGGGCTTGGTAACGTCGCCGCCCACGTGGATGGGACCTTCCGGCTCGGCTACCGGAGGCGCGTCCGGAATACCGAAGACGATGTCGTCGACCTCGGGGAGATCAATCTCGGGCTCGGGCTCGTCGATGCGGATCGGTTCCGGCTCATCTGGCGTCGGATCCGGAATCGGAACCTTCTTGGCCTTGGGCTTGGGAATTTCCTGCTTCTGCTTCGGCGGCGGTGGCTGAAAGCGCACCTGCTGCACGACGTAGACCTTTTTGACCTTTTCCTTGGCCTCGGTCTGCTTCGCGAATTTCGGGAAGTTCACAATCAGCAGGGCCGCATGGAAGATGAGCGCGCCGATGATCGCAAAGCGGAAGGCCCGATTGTCCTCGTTTTCCTCGAGCGAAAACGTGTCGTAGGCGCCGGTGGCGAACTCGGCGGCCCCGACTTTCTTGGATGCTTTCTGCGGTTTTTTAACGTCCGCCATGATCAGTGCCTCCGAAAAGTCAGAACCAGAACGATTCGATTTCGCGCTGGGTGGGGATGGAGATGTTGATGTCCTTGCCGGCGTCCCACTCCTCGTCGGTGAAGTTGGGTCGCTCGGCTCGGGTCACCAGCTCCCGGTCGAAGAGCTTGCCCTGCCGCAGGGTGTCGAAGACCGTGATCATCGATCCGTAGGGTGATTGGGGCGACGGCTTGATGATGACCGGCTTCTTGGGGTTGTTCTGGAGCTTCGGCTTCAGATAGCCAAGGATTTCGCTCGCCTGCATCGGCTTCTGGTCGACGACCAGGTCGCCGCCCGGATTGACCTCGATGAGCACCGAGTCTTCTTTCTCGACGATCGGCGGCTGATCGTCGTCCTTGGGCAGCGAGAAGTCGAGGCCTCGGGTCGCCGCAAAGGTCGTCGTCACCATGAAGTAGATGATGAGGAGGAACGCGATGTCCGCCATCGACGAAGTCGGGATTTCGTCGTCCGGCTTGTTTTGCTTCAGCTTCATGCCTCAAGCTCCGTCTTCTTCCACTGTCTGCTGCTCAGACAGCAGATAGATCACCTCGACCTTGGCTTGTTTGAGCGAGTCGATCACGTTGTCGATGTGCTGGTATTGAGCTTTCTTATGGGCTTTGAGAATCACCGGCCTTTGCGGAAACTCGGCAACCAGGTTGGCGGCGAAGGTCGCGACATCATCCGCGCGCTGGACGGGCGTCGACATATATTCACCGTTGGTGACCCGGACCTCGCCCCCCTCCGTCACCGAGATGACGGCAGCGATTTTGGGCACCTCGAACCGGAGTTCCGTCTTCGGCAGTTCCACCTGCGTTTTGTCTTTCTCGAAGGTGATCGTCACCATGAAGAAGACGATCAGCAGGAAGGCGATGTCCGCCATGGAGGCGGTCGGAATGACCGATTGCTGCTCGTGACGTGCTTTCAGGCGCATATTTTCAGGCTCGATTTCCCTTGGTTCAGGAGGGGGGTGCCCCGGCCGCGCTGCGACCAGCGCGGCCTCGGGATCACTTCTTCTTCTCGGCGCTCGCGGCGACCGTGGCGGTGGCGCCGGCGCCAGCCTGCTCGGCGGTGATTCCACTGCGCTCCATCTCACCGAAGGTTTCGAGGAGCATGTTCGTGGAGGTCTCGATGTCGCGCACCGACTTGTTGATGCTGTTCATGAAGAAGTTGTAGGCCAGCTGAGTCGGGATGGCGACGAGAAGACCCGCAGCCGTGGTCACCAGGGCTTCGGAGATACCGGCGGCCACCGCGCCCGGGTTGGACAGGCCCTGCTCGGCGAGAGCCTCGAAGGACTGAATCATGCCGGTCACCGTGCCGAAGAAGCCGAGGAGAGGGGCGACGTTGGCGACCGAGGCGAGGATAACGAGACGCTTTTCGAGGCGGGCCATCTCGTGAAGAGCGGCGGTCTCGATCGTCTTTTCGATGTCCTCTTTAGGCTGGCCATATTTCAGCAGGCCCGCCTTCATGATCGAAGCGAGGGGGCCTCGATATTGTTCGCAGATCTTGATCGCGTCGCGCAGCGATTTATTGACGATGAGCGCCTTCCGCAGCTTGGCAAGGAACTCATTGACGTTGATTTGAGCTTTCCGCAGGACGATCCATCTCTCGACCATGACCGCGAGGGCGATGACCGAGAAGAACAGAAGGACCCACATCACCGGGCCGCCCTGATTCATGAATTTCCAAAAAGTTCCGCCAATGTCCGGCAACGTTCCTTCCTCCTTGGAATGCTTGGATTCGCCGACTACGAATCCAGTTCCAATTTTTTTTGCTGACCGTCTCGTCGTCGTCCAGCTCTTTGTGTCGAACGGTCTGCCGTGCGTGACGGGCGGACCCTCGGCAACGTGTTTCCGGTTCTAGAGGCAAGAGCCACCGGCCCGCACCTCACCCTATAGAGTCGACTGAGAGCGCATGTTAGCACGCGCCCAGAACCCGGTCAAGAATCGTTCGGAGGGGTAAAAACCCTTTGCTGTCAATATTTTAGCGCCACTTCTGCGCCCCTGATACGAGCCGGTCGAGACGGCTTCTCTGAGCCAGGCAAAGGGCCACCGCGAGGGCGTCACCAGCGTCGGCGCTCAGCCCCTCTTCACCCAGCCCGAGGATCAGACGAACCATCCGGGAGACCTGCTCTTTATCCGCCCGGCCGCTGCCCGTGACCGCGGACTTAATCTCTGCAGGCGTGTACTCGTACAGCTCGATGCCCGCACGGCCGATCACCGCCACCAGCGCGCCGCGCGCCTGGGCGAGAACGATCAGGGATCGCGGGTTGATGCCGTGAAAGAGGGATTCGAGCGCCACCGAATCCGGTCGATGGCGTTCGATCAGGCTCTCGGCCTGCGCCGAGAGCAGCGCCAGGCGCTCTACGAGCGGCGCCTTGGCGGGCAGGGTCCAGCGCCCGTGGGCGACGGGCTTCCATTGAGACCCCTTCCGCTCGACGACGCCAAAGCCGGTGAAGC
The DNA here is from genome assembly GCA_039027015.1 of Acidobacteriota bacterium. Classification (GTDB taxonomy): domain Bacteria; phylum Acidobacteriota; class Thermoanaerobaculia; order Multivoradales; family J023; genus JAUIJL01. The sequence goes on from JBCCLG010000001.1 coordinate 54,410, forward strand.
GACTGCCCGGATCGAGGCCGAGGATCCGGCAGCATCGGCGGCCGTCAGCCAGCGTGCGCCTCCAGCAGCGCTTCGTCTATCGAAACGTTCGACCAAACATTCTGCACGTCGTCGAGATCCTCGAGCGCCTCGAGCAGGCGCAGCACCTGGGGCAGCTTTTCGGCCACCTCGGTGGTGGTCGAGGGGATCATCGCCAGCTCGCCAGACTCCGGCTGCAGCTCGCGGTCCGCCAGCTGCTGCTTGATGTCGGCATAGGAACCCGGATCCGTCAACAGCTCATAGCCGCTCTCTTCCATGGTGACGTCGTCGACCTCGAGATCGAGCGCCAGCTCCATGAAGGCCTCTTCGTCCATGGTCGAGGCCTCAAACTGGAAATAGCCGCGCTTTTCAAAGAGATAGCTGACGCAGCCGTTCTCGCCGAGGTTGCCGCCGTGCTTGCTGAACAGGTGCCTGACCTCGCCCACCGTTCGATTGCGATTGTCGGTCATGGTCTCCACCATCACCGCCACGCCGCCGGGGCCGTAGCCCTCGTAGGTCACCTCTTCATAGTTGGCGCCGTCGAGGTCTCCGCTGCCCTTTGCGACGGCTTTATCGATCTTGTCGTTGGGCACGTTGCTGCCCTTGCACTCCTGAATCGCGGCGCGCAGCCTCGGGTTGCCTCCCGGGTCGGGGCCGCCCTGCTTCGCCGCGACCATGACCTCGCGCAGCAGCTTGGTGAACAGCTTCCCGCGCTTGGCGTCTTGAGCGCCCTTTCGACGCTTGATGTTCGCCCATTTACTATGGCCAGCCATGCTCGACTCCTCTGCCGCCGCCGGTGCGGTACAATTCCTTCCGTCGATTGGGATTCTCGAACTCCGCGGTGCGACGGACTACCGGTCCGGAGCCTCAAAACTCAGGCCCCGCCATCGTCGGGGAGCCGCATCATTCTATCAACAACCGCTAACCCACATTTCTCGCGACCGGTCACGCAAGCGCCCTTTCGGACCTGCCCCTCGCTGCTTCGCGGTGCCGGATCAGGCAGCCGGTTTCGGGACCTCGAGACCCCGATCGGGCACGCCAAAGACTCACGTCACCCACGGAATCTGGTCCTCACGCCTCGGAGTTAACAACGGGACATGTCTCTGATCCTCGTCGTCGAAAAAGACGCAGGCTTCGCCAACCGCATCGCCTCCTGTTTGCGGGGTCAAGGCTATTCCGTCGACGCCGTCACCGACTGCCAAACGGGTCTCCAGCAGGCGGCCCTGCGTTCTCCTGCGCTGGTGCTGGTGAGCGGGGTTTTGCCCGGGGCAGCCGACCTGCTCTCCCGCTACTCGGCAGAGCGGGGAGGGCCGGGATCGGTCGTGCTCGTGCCGGCCCAGATGGCCGACCAGATGAAGGCTGAGCCATTCGGCGCGGATCACCTGCTGCCCAACCCGGTGCCCGAGGCCGAGCTGTTGAGCATCGCCCGGCAGAGGATCTCCAGCAGGCTGCCCGAGCCTCCCGACCCGCCACTTCTCCCCAACGTCGGCGCGCAGCTGACCTCGGAAGAAATCTTTGGCGATGTCCTCGCCGAGGTCGAGGCCGATGCCAACGTGCGGCTGACGTCTCCCTCGGGCTCGCCCTCCCACTCTCCGCCGCCCGCAGACCCGCGGGGCCGGGCGGCTTCCCTGGCGCCTCCTAGACAGGGCCGTCCCGCGGATTCCGTCAAGCCCGCGCCCGTCGACGATCCCCTGGCCACCGGCCTGATGCCCGCCTTGGGAGCGGAGGAGACGGTCAAACCCAGCGCACCGGCCAAGCCGCCGGAGACTGCGGGCAGCGCGCGGCGCCAGGCCGACGACGACATCGATCGCAAGCTCGAAGAGACCCTCTCGGGCTTCTTCCCCGATAAGCTTCGCAAGCCCTCTTCCAAGGACACGGCAAAGCCCAAAAAGGCGCCGGCCCCGAGCGCCAACGAAATCGAAGACCTGCTCGATAAAACCCTGTCCTCGCTGGAGATCCCCTCACTCGCCAAGAAGCCTCGCCGCGAGGCCCCGCCGGCCCCCAAGGCTCCAGCCGTAGCGCCCCCCCAGGCACCCGCGGGCCTGGAAGCGCCCGGTTCTCCGGCTCCGGCGACATCGGCTCCGGCAGCCTCCCGGCCCGATCCGGTCGAGGCTCCGCCCCAGCCCTCTGCGCCCCCCGTCTCCTCCTTCTCGCCGCCTAATTTTGGAGCGGCTGCCGGGTCCGCAGCGCCGGCGGCTGCAGGTGCCGGGTCGCCGGCGGGAGCCACCGAAGGCAGCTTCGACCCAGCGGGCGGCGAGCGAGCCTTTGAATTTCAGTCGCCGGCCGAGACCGTTCGGCTCGAGAGGACGTCGATTGATTCTGAGGTCTCGCCAGCTCCCGCAGCGAGCTTCGCGGATCCTCCGCCGCCGCAGGCTCCCTCACCCAGCGCCATCGAGGCTGAAGTTCCCAATGCCGGCATCCCGCGCGACGCCGCGGCGCCAGCGCTACCCGTCCCCGCTTCCGAGGACTCGGGAACCTTCAACCTGCCGTCCATGGAGCCCCTCGAGCCCCTGACGCCCGACTCCTGGGCCGCCGTTTCCGAGCCGTCTGGCGCGCCGGCGCCGCAGGACAGCGCCCAGTCCTTCAGCTCCTTCGCCACGCCGGCGCTGACGGCTCCCGATCTTGAGGCTCCCAGCCTCGATATTCCGGTACTCGACCCCCCCAACCTCGAGCCCGCCGACCCTACGGCCACCGGCGGCTGGTCCGTCTCGAGCTTCACCGAGATCGACGATCCCGCTCCAACCCTCGCCTCCCTCGACTCCGGAGGCCTTGAAGCCGGCGCCAAGCCGGAATCTCCCGGGAGTCAAGAGATCGCCCCCTCGGAGGAGTATCCGACGGACTTCGCCAGCGCCTTCTCCCTGCCCGGCCCCTCAGAGCCCTCCCTGCCCGGCGTCGCCGCGCCCGAAGACTTCACGTCGCCGCCGCCGGCCTCCGACGAGACCTCGACGGCCGAGCCGCCCGAGTCCTTCGAATCGAGCGGATTTTCTCCTTCGCCGTTCTCTCCAGACCCTACCGAGACGATCGATCCGGAGGATACCGAGGGGCTCCAGCGCACCCTCGACAACGTCCTGCAGATCCGCGATGGCGCGGCGGCTTCGAGCAAGAAGGCTGGTGTGCCCTTCGGCGACTACCGCCTGCTCGAACGCGTTGCCGTGGGCGGTATGGCCGAGGTGTGGCGAGCCCAGAGGCGGGGCGTCGAGGGATTTCAGAAGACCGTCGCGATCAAAAAGATCCTCTCGCACCTCACCGGCAGCAACGACTTCGTCACCATGTTCATCGACGAAGCCAAGCTCGCCGCCCAGCTGAATCACGCCAACATCATTCAGATCTACGACCTCGGCAAGGTCGACGAGGACTTCTTCATCGCGATGGAGTTCGTCGACGGCAAGGATCTGCGCTCGATTCAGAACCGCCTCAAGGACCTCGACGAGAAGCTCCCCCTGGGGCTGTGCCTGCTGTGCGTCGCGGCGCTCGCCCGCGCCCTCGACTACGCCCACCGCAAGCGCGATTTCGACAACCAGGACCTGGGCCTGGTCCACCGCGATGTTTCGCCCCAAAACGTGCTGATCAGCTACGAGGGCGAAATCAAGCTGTGCGACTTCGGCATCGTCAAAGCCGTGGCGAAAGCGAGCACCACTCAGATGGGCGCGCTCAAGGGCAAGCTCCAGTACATGTCCCCCGAGCAGGCCTGGGGCAAAGAGGTCGACGCACGCTCGGACATCTTCTCGCTCGGCTCGGTGCTCTTCGAGACCCTGACCGGCGAAAGGCTGTTCACCGGCGATAGCGAGATCGGCGTTCTCGACGCGGTGCGCGACTGTCGCATTCGCTCGCCCAGATCCCTCGATCCGAGCATTCCTCCGGAGGTCGAGGCCATCGTCATGAAGGCCCTCGCCAAGACTCCTGAGACCCGCTATCAAACCGCGGGCGAGCTCGATCGAGACATCGCAGCGGTTCTCGAAACGATGCGCCCAGCCGTTAGCGCCGGAGACCTGGCGGCCCTGATGGAGCGCCTTTTCGGCCCGAGGATGGTGAGCGGGGCCCAGGCTGGAGAGCCGGCCCTCGCCGAGGCCGCGCCGGAGGACCCGCCCTCGGCGGCCGCTGCCGCCGCGGCGGCTACCCCCGTCAGCGCGCTGGCGCCGCCGGATCCGCCTGCGAATCCGGCTAACGCGGAGCACGATAATGAACCGAAGGGCGCCGGAGGCGTCTCCCGCACCTGGCTGATCGCGGCCATCATCCTGCTGGTGCTCGCGGCAGTCCTCGGCGTTCTGTGGATGAACCTCGGCGGAGCGAACCGCGAGTCGACCGAACCGGCGGCGCCTCCCGCCGCCGCCCAGGAACAGCCGGCACCCGCACCCGCCGCGGGAGCGCCACAGGAAGTCGACGAAGGAACCGAGGCCGGCGAGGGCGCGGTGCAGGAGGAAGACCCCGCCCAGTCTCCGGATTCTTCGAACGCCCCGGCGACACCCGAGGACGCCGCCACCCCGGAGGATTCCGCGGCCGGTGGCGAGGTCGACTCCGTCAAGCAGCTGGTCGAGGAGGCCCTCGAGTCCCAGCAGCAGCAGCTGGCCGAGGACTTTGAGGCTCAAAAGAGGCGCCTTGAGGCCGAGATCGCCCGGGTTCAGAGCGAAGCAGCCGAGGAGGAAAGCGACGACGAAAGCGGCGGTGGAGACGGCTGAGTTCGATTCGAGCAGCCGCGCTTGTCAGTCAGCTTCAAGCCGAGTATCCTCCCGTCTCTCAGGCACAGCTCGGCTCCCCGAAGTCCGGCCCTTGGGACCCTTCGGCAAACTCTGCTCCTCAAGGCAGGAGCCGGCTGCCCCACCACCATCGGTGCCATCCTCGAGTTCGAACGCCAAGGCGCGAAATCGGATGGCTGCAGCGAGGTAGAGATTCATGTCCCTGAACGACCAGCAGCGGCAGTTCTACGAAAACAGCATGGCCTTGACCAAGCAGGAGATTACCGATCTCGATGCTCAAATCGAGGAGGAGCTGGCCAAGGTCAAAGATCGCCTGGCCGAGCTGCAGCACGCCAAGAAAGCGGCGCGCGCCATGTATGACGCCGCCTGCATGCGCCTCGGCGTTCCCAACGATCTCGAGGCAGAGGAAGAAGACGAGGCCTGACGCGGCCGCGACCGCCGCGGCGCAAAGCTCCCCTCGGACCTCGAGCAGGGGACAAGCGGCACCGCGGCCTTGTCGAAGCACCGCGCCCGGGCGCCCCAACCCGAGGATCTGCCATGGCCTGGTTCCGCAAGATCAAAAGACCCAAGCCGGTTCGCAACGGCGGCAACCGCAGCAAAGTGCCCGAAGGCCTTTGGGTCAGGTGCAGCGACTGCAAGGAAGCCGTCTACTCCAAAGACCTCACCGCTCGGCTGCACATTTGCACCAAGTGTGACCATCACTTTCGAATCGGCGCCCGGGAGAGAATCAAGCTGCTGCTCGACGACGGCTGGGAAGAGCTTTTCCAGGACATCTCTCCCTCCGATCCCTTGGGCTTCAAAGACACCAAGGCCTATAAGGACCGCCTCAAGACCTATCAGCGAAAGCTGGAGCTCAAGGACGCGATGCACGTCATCGCGGGATCGATCGAGGGCCTACCGGTCATTCTAGGGGTCATGAATTACGCCTTCATGGGCGGCTCCATGGGCTCCGTGGTCGGCGAGAAGGTCACCCTCGCGGCCGAGGAGGCGCTGCGCCGCAAAGTGCCCCTGGTCGTGGTCTCGGCCTCGGGCGGAGCCCGCATGCAGGAGGGCATCCTCTCCCTGATGCAGATGGCCAAAATCGCCACCGTCCTCGCCCAGCTGCGCGAGGAGGGTCTGCCCTACATCTCGATCCTGACCGACCCGACCACCGGCGGCGTCACCGCCTCCTTCGCCATGCTCGGAGACCTGAATATCGCCGAGCCCAAAGCTCTGATCGGCTTCGCCGGCCCTCGGGTCATCGAGCAGACGATCCGCCAGTCGCTGCCCGAAGGCTTCCAGCGCTCGGAATTTCTGCTCGAGAAGGGTTTTCTTGACATGGTCGTGCCCCGGGATGAGCTGCGCGAAACGCTGCATCGCTGCCTGAGCCATCTCTACGCCGCCTGATCCCCGCGGCGGCGGGGAAATCCGCCTGGGGCTCCAGGCCGTCCGAGCCGCCTGCCGCGCCCTCGGCAACCCGCAGCTGAGCGCCCCGAGCGTCCTGATCGCGGGCACCAACGGCAAGGGCTCGACGGCGACCTTTCTGGCCGCAATTGCCCGGGCCGCCGGCCTCAAAGTCGGTCTCTTCACGTCGCCGAGCCTCGGGCCGCCGCGCGAGAGCCTCTCGATCGATGGCCGCACGCCGACGCGGGACGAGTGGCAGGCCCTCGAGAGGGAGGTGCGATCCGCGGGTCCCGACCTCACGGACTTCGAGACGCTCACCGCGGCCTCTTTCCTGGTCTTCAAAAGGGCCGACGTCGATCTCGCGGTTCTCGAGGCCGGCCTCGGCGGAGCCCGCGACGCCACCAACGCTGCCG
>JBCCLG010000002.1:0-40859 GCA_039027015.1 Acidobacteriota bacterium
GAACCGTCGCCTCAACAACTGAAAGCGCCCTCCTGACCTCGTCGAGGAACTCGCCTCCAAGCCTGCGATCCTCGTACCAATCGTACGCTTCCGTGATCTCGGCTTCAGCTTCTGGGCGAATGCTGAGAGGGCGGGCCATCAACGACGATTCGCGATCCGCTCGATGCACTCGCGCCAAGGGATACCCGAATCACCGTCGGCCTTGTAGGCGGCGACCCGCCGGTCCAGCTCACGCGCCTGCTCGGATGTCAGCGAAAGTGCCGCGTCCTTCTCACCAACGCTGTCCCACAAAGCGACTGCAGGATCGATTCGTTCTTCGTCGGTGAGTTGGTCCAGTTATCCAGTGCCTGCCCCATGGGCCCAGTCTACCTCGCCCGTTCTTTCGCCGGAACCGTGCCCAACTCACCACCGGACACGACTTGCACCGTGACCGGGTTCCGGCCACAACATCCTTGGATTCGATCCCCCCGGCTCGCCTTAGATCAGGATCGCCCGCAGCCTACAAGGGCCTGGCTCTGGTAGGACCTGGCGGATTCTGTCGAAAGGCTGAGCCGCAGGATCAAGTCTCTGCCGCAGCTCGGGCCCGGTTCAGCTCGTCGACCAGGCCCAGCTCGCCGACCCAATGTTCGATGTAGTCCAGATCCAAGTTTTGACCCTGGACCCGAAGGATGCCTGCCGCGTCGGAAATCTGGCGGTCTGAAGAACCCATCTGCACCCATTCCAGTTTGGAGATCAAGACATCCTCAGGTCGGGCGACAAAGAGCTGTATGCCATCGACAACCTCAACCTGGCGCCGCTCGAACTCCAGCGTGCTGAACGGCCTCGATTTGCGCAGGATGAAGTCGACTTTCCAGCCGGTCTTGAAGTCGATGATGTTGAACTGCCCCTTCCGGGCGAAGGCGCGGAGGGCCGACTCCTCGCTGAAGTAGTAAGTGTCATTGGGCAACGATCGGAGGAGGCGACGTAGATTCGATGGATCCGGGGCGATGACCAGATCCACACCTTGCGTCGATCGGGGGGAGCCGTGGACTGAGCTGGCAACGGAGCCCGCTACCATGTAAGGGATCCCGGCTTGCTCCAAGAGCGGGATGAGGCGTTCGAACAGATCCGTCGTCGTCAGCAAGGCCAAGTGACCTCGTCAGACGTCGTACATCTCGCGGATGAGCTCGCGGGTGACCTCTTGCTCGGTCATCTCGGGATGCCGTTTGCGAATGCGTGATTTGGCACATTCGCGAACGAAATCGCTCATGTCGAGGGCGATCCTCAGTCGCTGTGCACCGGTCATCCGCCGGTAGACCTCGAGTTGAGCTCGATGGGCGTCGGCACTGGTATCCAGGGGGCGCGGGATGGTCACGAAGGCACCGTAACATAGCCAGCGAAATCAAGGCAGAGACCTTTCCAGCACCACGATCAAGCTGAGCCGACGAGTAGGAGCAGGTGTCGCCGGTGCTTGGCCCACAAAATCCCGGCATTGTGGTCTACCAGTATGTGGCCTTCGGCCTAATCTGCCTCGGCCTGCTTCTTGAGCTCTAGCGTACGTCTCAAGATCGGTAGAACGGCGCGGTCCTTGTCGCGGTTGGCAAACGTCTTGGACTCGATGATGGCTTCCAGATCCAGAACTCGAAGGCGAATGCCGGCGACTTCATAATGGCTGCTTCGGCCAAGAAGATCCTGGTAGGTGAGCTGCTCGCCGATCGAAGTGAGAACATCCAAGCCTCCGAGATCGGTTAGGAGAAGATGGGTCTTCAACCTACCGAGTTTCGATCGATCCGGCACGATCCGACGACCCGCAGGATCTCTGTAGATGGCGTTGAGCTTCCGTAACGCTGTGGCGAGCCGCTTGATGTTCGCTGGAGATGGGTCGTAGACGATGTCGAGATCCAGCGTGACGATCGGGGCGCCCTCGAAGACAGCAGCAACACCTCCAACGACGATGAAGTCAACCTCGTCGTGAATCAGGATCTCAAGCTGCTGGAGGAACTTATTGGGTGATGCGTCTTGCATGTTGGATCGTCACCACACCGTCGACGAAGTTTTGGAGCACTTCGAGACGCTTTTCGGGTGTCAGTCCCAACATCCAAAGGATGAGGCTATCGTCGTGCTCGACGGCCGGAGGTTTCTCTCGGCCGTTACTTTCTACGTGAACGATCTCGCTGCGACTCTGCATCTGTTCCTCAAGGCGATCCTAGAAGCTGGCTCGCGACGAGAGGAGCCTACCACCGCCATGGCGGCGCCGCCGATCGGCGCAGGCGCAGAACTCCCTGCGGTTTGCCGAATCGGCACGGAGTCGATGCCGGTCACGGTACTCCCGAGCGAGGGCTCTCAGTGGCCAACCCTACCAATTTCCCTCCTGCCAACACTGGAACCGACGCCGGTGCTCGGCCACAACGTCCTTAGGTTGAGTCCATGCAAAGCGGCCTCTTCGCGTGGATCGCGTTGCGTGCTGGGTCTATATCGACGACGCAAGCCGTGCCTACGGCATTGCGAATCGCGGGCGGCTACCAGCTGACCACGCGGAGGCCATGCACCTCTTCGAAATGCTTGTCACGGCTGACGACAGGCTCGTCGTGCTGGCGAGCCAGCGCCGCGATCCATACGTCATTCTCGGGAATCGGGCGACCGCGAGTGCGCAACTCGTCGCGTACTTCGGCACAGTGCTGGGCCGTAGTCTCGTCGATCCGCAAAAGGATGGACTCCCTGACCAGGCTATCGAGCAGCATCCCGAGATGACGATGATGCCGTGACCGCATGAGACCGTAGCGATATTCGCCGACCACGATCACCGGAAGGTGATGGCGATCGGCGTTGGCAAGCCGCTCGGCCAATGCCGGGGCGCCGCCAAGCAGAGCGGACACGGCATTGGCGTCGAGAATCAGCGCCAGTCGTCCGGGTCGATCGTCCCGAACTCTTCTGCGACGATCGCGTCGACAGCCGCTACCTCATCAGGCTTGGCTTGGCCGAAGACGCGCCGCCAGCCCGACACAGCAGGCTCGTTCATGCTCGTTTCTGCGAGCCGGACACGCAGCGATTCCGTAACAAAGTCCTTGAGGCTTTCGCTACCCATCGCGGCCGCAGCCTTGCTTCGGCGAAACACGTCGTCGAGAATTTCAAGCGTCGTTTTCACGCTGCCAAGATTTCCATATTTACGGGTAAGGATCAAAAGATAGCCCTTCCGGTCCACCCTCCGAGAGCAGCCTGAAGAGGAAGGCCGCATGCTCGGTTAGAGTCCGGCCATGGCTTTTTACCCGCTCCTCGACCCTTTCTGGTCGCGCTTTCCGTGGCCGGATCGGGTGCGCCTCATGGCCGAGCCCATGGGCCCGGTGACGCGCTTCAGGATGGCGCGCTATTACGCCGGGCGGCCGGCCATGGCGGCCCACTGCTACGCCATCGGCGACACTCTGGTCGATACCGGCTTCCCGGCCGCCCGTCGGGAGATCTACGAGGCGGCGGCGGCCGCCGGCATTCGGAAGGTGCTTCTGACCCATCACCACGAGGATCACGCGGGGAACGCCGGCGTGCTCAAGAACGCCGGGGTCGAGGTCTTCGCGAGCGCCATGACCGCCCGCTTGGTCGGCACCGATCTTCCCCTGCCCTTCTATCAGCACTACGCCTGGGGACGGACCGGTCCGACCGAGGTTCAGGTGCTCGACGAAGGCACCGTCGCCATCGGCCCCCATGAGGCCCAGATTCTTCCCGCGCCAGGCCACGCGATCGACCAGGTGGTTTTCTTCGTGCCCGATGAAGGCTGGCTGTTCGCCGGCGACGTCTTCATTCACGAGCGGGTCAAGATCTTCCGGCGCGACGAGGACTTTGCGGCCACTCTCAGGACTTTAAGAAGCCTGGTTCAGCTGGACTTTGACGTTCTCTTCTGCGGGCACCGGCCGGTGGCCTCGGCGGGGGATGAGGCCCTGGTGCGCAAGCTCGAGTGGCTCGAGGAGATCGAGGCCGGGGTGCGCGAGCGACACTCCGCGGGCGATCCGGTGGGCGAGATCGTGCGGCGCCTTCGCCTCGAGAAACGGAGCGGCTTCAGGCGCCTGACGATGGGCGACGCCTCGGCCCACAACATCGTGCGCTCGATCCTCCATGGACCGACGCCGCGCCGCGAGGTCCTCGAGGCCCTGGCGGATTTCGAGGCGCCCGCGGCCTGAAGAGTTCGAGGCGCCCGCGGCCCGAAGAATCCGCCCGAGGTCAGGCGCTGCGGCCGGGCATTTTGACGCTGCCCTCGAAGACCGCGCCGTCCGAGATCGCCAGCTTCTTGGCCTGGAGATCGCCCTGAACGCGGCTGGTGGCGTTCAGCACGATCTTCTCCTCGGCGGCGATTTGACCCTGCACTTTTCCGTCGACGTGGACTTCGCGGGCCGCGAGCTCGCCGTCGACCACGCCGCCCTCGCGCACCCGCAGGATGCCCTCGGTACCGGCCGTGCCCTTGAGGGTTCCGAGCACCTCGATGGGCGCGGTGCCGGTCACCTCCCCCGTGATCGTGATGCCTTTGCCGATGACTGTCGTTTCACCGTCGGCCATGAACCGTATCCTCCTGATTTTGGCGTTTTTCTGCTCGCTTCGGCGGCCGGATCGTAGCACGGCGTCGCGCTGCCAAGTCGTCTCGTGTATCCTGCCGCCGCCGGTTGACCGGAGCGCTTTTCGGGCCTCTCGCCGGCTCTTTCAGGGGGGCCTGCTCCCCGGGCTCTCCGGCCGGGCTTCCCGATCTGCCGCCGGCCCGCCGATCCACGCACCAGCACCCTCGAGGCATGAGACGATGACCGACTCTCCCGCCCACAACGTCACCGTCGTGGACCACCCCCTGGTCCAGCACAAACTCACCCAAATGCGCATCACCGAGCGCAGCACCAGCGGCTTCCGCCAGCTGCTCAAAGAGACGAGCATGCTGCTCGCTTACGAGATCACGCGCGACGCGCCGCTCACCACGCGGCGCATCGAGACGCCCCTCGAGGCGATGGACGCACCGGTGCTCGAGGGCAAAAAGATGGTGCTGGCGGCCATCCTGCGCGCCGGCGTCGGCATGCTCGACGGCATGCTCGAGATCATGCCTTCGGCGCGCGTCGGCCACGTGGGCCTGTACCGCGATCCCAAGACCCTCGAGGCCGTCGAGTACTACCTCAAGATGCCCGAGGGCCTGCACGACCGCGAGGTCCTGATGCTCGACCCGATGCTCGCCACCGGCAATACGGCGATCGCGGCGACCGACAAGGTGGTCGAGATGGGCCCCAAATCGATCAAATTCGTCTGCCTGCTGGCGGCGCCCGAGGGCCTCGAGGCGTTCCACAAGGCTCACCCGAACGTGCCCGTCTACACCGCCGCCATCGACCGCCAGCTCAACGAGAAGGGCTATATCCTGCCCGGCCTCGGCGACGCCGGCGACCGCATCTTTGGCACCAAGTGACCCCTCGGGCCGCCGATCCATGCGGCGGTCGGTTTCTCAGGCACCCCACCCATCCATAAGCTCCCGCCGGGAGAGGACTATGTCGGACAAGCTCAAAGTCGTGCTCGCCTATTCCGGAGGCCTCGACACCTCCGTGATCCTGCACTGGATCAAGAAGACCTATGACGCCGAGGTCATCGCCTACACCGGCGACGTCGGCCAGGGAGACCTCGAGATCGACGCCGTGCGCGCCGCCGGCCGCGCCACCGGCGCCTCCGAGGTGGTGATCGAGGATCTGCGCAGCCGATTCGCCGAGACCACCATCTTCCCCGCCCTGCGAGCCAACGCGGTCTACGAGTGGTACTACCTGCTGGGCACCGCCCTCGCCCGGCCGGTGATCGCCGAGGGGCTGATGCGCTGCGCCGAGCGCTTCGGCGCCAACGCCATCGCCCACGGCGCCACCGGCAAGGGCAACGATCAGGTGCGCTTCGAGATGGCGGCCTACGCCCTCAGGCCCGACATCCAGATCATCGCGCCGTGGCGCGAGTGGGACTTCAAGGGCCGCGCCGATCTCATGGCCTACGCCGCCGAGCACAAGATCGACCTGCCCGAGTCCACCAAGCCCGGCTATTCGATGGACGCCAACCTGATGCACATCAGCTACGAGGGCGGCATTCTCGAAGATCCCTGGGCGTCGGCGCCCGAGGAGATGTGGCGGCTCACCGCGTCGGCCTCGGAAGCCCCCGACGAGGCCGAGACGGTGGTGATCCGCTACGAGCGCGGAACGCCCGTGGCGCTCGACGGTGAGGAGCTGGAGCCGGTCGCCCTGCTCGAGCGGCTCAACGAGATCGCCGGACGCCACGGCGTGGGCCGCATCGACATCGTGGAGAACCGCTTTTTGGGCATGAAGAGCCGCGGCTGCTACGAAACCCCGGCGGTCACCGTGCTGCTCCACGGCCACCGGGCCGTGGAGTCGATCACCCTCGACCGCGAGGTGCAGCACCTGCGCGATGAGCTGACCCACCGCTTCGCCGAGATCGTCTACAACGGCCTGTGGTTCAGCCCCGAGCGCGAGGCCCTGCAGCAGTTCATGGACTCCGTGCAGGAGCGCGTCAACGGCGAGGCCCGGCTGCGCCTGTTCAAGGGCAGCGTGGTCGTCGAGGGTCGGCGTTCGGCCACCCACACGCTCTACGACGAGGAGATGGCGACCTTCGAGGCCGACGACGTCTTCGACCAAAGCGACGCCACCGGCTTTATCCGCCTGCGCGCTCTGCGCCTGCGCACCCTGGGCGCCAAGCGCATCTCGGAAGGCGAGTAGAGAGAGCGGCGGCGGCCCCGGCCGCTGGCCCGGGCCAGCCCGCTCGGGGGCTCCACCCGGGGTCAATACTCGACCGTCACCTCGCCCATATTGCCGGCCACCGAGAGGGTGAGGCGCGGCGCGTCCTCGGCGAGGCCCGAGGTCTCCGGCAGCTCGATGCGGCTCTCGCCCATGGCCACGGAGCCTCCTTCCCAGTCGATGTAGGCGTCTTCGGGCACCCACAGGCGGCAGGCGCCCATGGAGAACGAGGCCTCGATCTCCGCGTCGTTGCGCCAGGCCCCCTTGAGGTCTAAGAAGAAGTCGCCCATGCCGTGGTCCACCTCCACCGCGGCGGGGCTGGCGTCGCCGAGGCCGCGAATTTCCAGCTCGCCCATCGAGCCGCTGGCGCGAAACGAGGTCATGGGGAAGGGCAGCGGCTCGCGGACCTCCACAAAGTGCTCGCCCATGCCGTAGTCGAGGTCGTAGTTTTCGAGCCACAGACCGCCGAGGTCGACCTTGGACTGCCCCATCTTCATCTGGCCGACGATATTCATCGGGTGACCGCGCGGCACGATCACCGTCACCTCGTTTTTGCTGTTGTTGCCGCCGCCGACCAGCAGGCTCAAAAAGCCGCCCTTGGCGCCGAAGGACACCTCGTAGGTCCACTCGCCGTTGTCCTCAAGCTGCCAATCCTCCTTCAGCTCGAATTTCGCGGCGTCGTAGTCCGCGATCACCCGCAGCGGCTCGTCGGCCGGGCCGGGCCGCACGTGAAAATCGCCGATCTGCAGGTCGAGCTTGAGCGTGCCGACGCCGGCGGTGGGCCCCGGTCCGGACTGAATCTCCACCGATTCCGGCGCGTCGGCGGTGGGGTCGCCCACGGGGGGCTCAGACCCTGGGAAGCCCGGCAGCGGAGGCGGTTCGGGCAAAATTCGCTCGGTCTGCAGCTCCTCGGGTCGCGGGTCCTCTTCGACGATGGCGAACTGCACCGCCGCGAGGAGGAAGGACAGGCCGAGGACCAGAGCGATCACGCTCGCGCAGCCGAAACAGCCGTATTTGAAGCATCCGGGCATCGTGCTCTTGCTCATAAGGGATCCTTTCGGGTCGGCCCTGTGCCGACTCGCCGATACTACGACGCGACCCCGCGATCTGTTTCGCGACTCAGGCTACGGATTCGTCCCGCCAGCGGCGGTGCCCCCACCCGTATTGGTCGGGATCGCGCCGGATGACCTCCTCGAGGTAGCCGTGGAGGCGGTCCAGGATGGCGCGCACGTCGTCCTTTTTCTTACCGGTGGCCGGATGCTCGATCAGCGGCGAGGTCTCGAGCACAAAGCGCATCGGGCCGACCCGCCGGCATGAGGCAAAGCAGAGCGGCGTGCGGGTCACCAGGTGCAGCATGGCCGCCGTGGTGTGGGTGGAGGCCGGCCGGCCGAAGAACGGCGCGCTCACGCCGCCGGTGTGGGCGTGCTGATCCATCAGCAGAGCCAGAATCTCGCCGCTCTCCAGCACGCTCAAGAAGCGCCGCGGATCGGCGGCGTATTTGGGGATCGGCCGAAACCGATAGCGCCCCTTGCGCTTGTGGAGCAGGGCGTCGACCCGCGGATTGTTCATCTCCCGGGTGATCCCCGCCACAGGCTTCCAGCGCGACAGGCGGTGGGCGGCGATCTCCCAATTGCCGAAGTGCCCGGAGGCCATGATCAGGCCGCGGCTCGGATCCTCCAGGACCTCGAGCACGTCGGGCGCGATCTCGAGCCGGCACAGCTCGTCGGCGCGGTCGCTTTCGAGCACCGCCGACGACTTCAGGGACTCGATGATCACCTGGCCGAAATGCTGGGCCGAGAGTCGCGAGAGCCGCCGCGCCGCCCGGCGGTCGGTTTCGACTCCGGCCGCCAGGATGTTCTCGACGGCGACCCGGCGACGCCGGCCGTCGAGGGCCCACCAAACCGTCGCCAGGCCGCGGGCCGCGGAGCACGCGCCGGCGGGCGGCAGAGCGTCGACCCCGGCCAGCACGCCGCGCAGCAGGAGGTATTCGAGCAGGTGCCGGGTCCGGCCGCCCGGGCGCCTGGGCGAAGCTTCCCGGGCCGCCGACTCCGGCGCGGCGCCCCGGGGAGGGGCGGTCACGCTTTCTGGCGCTCCACCAGCAGATCCGCGAACTCGCCGAGGGTGCGCAGATCGATCACCTCGGACGCCTCGAGGGGCACGCCGAACTCCTGATCGACGTCGTAGAGCAGATCGAGGATGCTGAGCGAGTCGATGCCGATCTCCTCGAAGGTGGTCTCGCGCGTGATGGAGCTCCAGTCGTACTCCTCGGTCGAGCTTTCCTCGAGCAGGGCGCGCATACGCGCCATGATCTGGTCGTTGCCGCCGTCGCTGCTGGTGCTCATCTCGTCACTCTCCGTCGGGGCCCCGGACGATCAGCACACCGTTGCCGCCGCCGAAGCCGAAGCTGTTTTTCATCGCCCAGGGCGAGTGTATCTCGCGGGACTCGGCGCCCACCAGATCGATGCCGCCGCACGCCGGGTCGGGGCGCTCGAGGTTGAGATTGGGGGGCAGGGTGCGGTGCTCGAGGCTGAGCAGGGTGGTGATGGTCTCGAGGGCCCCAGAGGCCCCCAGGGTGTGGCCGAAATAGCTCTTGTGGGCGCACACCGGCACGCGGGAGGCGGCGTCTCCCAGGACCTCGCGAATCGATCGGCTCTCGCATTCGTCGTTGGCCTCGGTGGCCGTGCCGGGGGCGTTGACGACCGCCAGATCCGACGGCTCCACGGCGGCCTCCTCGAGGGCCTGGCGCATGGCCCGGGCCTGCCCCGCGGCGCTCGGGCTGGTGCGGTGCTTGGCGTCCGAGGACTCGCCGTAGCCCGCGATCTCGCCGCGGATCCGGGCGCCGCGGCGCTCCGCCACGTCCCGGGCCTCGAGCACCAGGGCGCCGGCGCCCTCGCCGAGCACGCAGCCGGCGCGATCGGCGTCGAAGGGGCGGCACGCGGTCTCGGGATCGGGCAGGGTGGAAAGCACCCCGAGGTTGTTCCACACGCCGTAGAAAAAGGGGTCGAAAAATCCCTCGGCGCCGCCGCACAGAACGGTGTCGGCATAGCCGTCGCGGATCATGCGCGCCGCCGCGCCGATCGCGTTGGTGGCCGAGGTGCAGGCCGAGACCACCATGTAGTTGGTCCCGACGAGCCGATATTGCAGCGAGAGCCCCGAGGAGATGGCGTTGTACATGCACTTCGGCACGGTGGTCGGCCGCAGACCGCGCACGCCGCGCTTGGCGAAGGCGGTGAACGCCGTGTGGTGACTCTCGGCGGAGCCCACGCCGCTGCCGAAAATCACCGCCACGTCCTGGGGCTCGTAGGGCGGCTCGCCGTCGATCAGCCCCGACTGACGCAGGGCGCTGTCGCCGGCGATCATCGCCAGGTCGAGGGCGCGGTCGATCGACCGACGGCCCATGGCGCTGAGCCGGCTCGAGACCTCTTCCGAATCGACCTCGGCGCCGATCGACACGCGGTAGCCGGTGGTGTCCAAAAGAGAGATTTCGCCGATCCCGCCGCGCCCGGCCATCAGGCGCTCCCACACGGTCTCCTCCTCGAGCCCGATGGCGCTCGCCATGCCGAGGCCCGTTACCGCCACGCGTCTTTTCATGTCATAAATCTTTCTTGCGATCGATTCCGGCCTTCCGGGCTACCCGTGCATGAAGAGGCCCCCATCCACGTGCAGCACCTGGCCGGTCATATAGGACGACTCGTCGGACAGCAGAAACGCGACCGCCTTCGCCACCTCCGCCGGATCGCCGAGGCGGCCGGCGGGAATGGCCAGCCGCTTGCGGTTGTCCTCGGACAGCGCGGCGGTCATCTCCGTTTCGATATACCCCGGGGAGACCGCGTTGCAGCGGATTCCGAAGCGCGCCGCCTCGAGCGCGAGGCTCCGCGTCAGGCTCACCAGCCCCGCCTTCGAGGCCGCGTAGTCGGCGCCCATCATGCGTCCCGGGCCGTGGGCGGCGAGCGACGCCATGTTGACGATCGAGCCGCGCCGCGCGCGCCGCATGGGGCCGCTGTAGGCTTCCTGGGCGGCGCAAAAGGCCGCCTCCAGGTTGAGCGCCTGGGTGGCGCGCCAGCCCTCGAGATCGAGGCCGCGGAACGCCTTGGCGCGCCCGCCCCCGGCGTTGTTCACCAGGCCATCGAGCCGGCCGCAGCGCGCCACCGTTTGGCGCACCAGCTCGCGGGCGGCCTCCGGGTCGGCGAGGTCCGCGGCCAAGGCCACCGCGCGCCGCGGATGAATCTCGGCACACGCCTCCTCGACCTTGGCCAGATCGCGGCCCTGAACGCCCACCGTGGCGCCCCGCGCGACCAGCAGCTCGGCGATCGCGCGGCCGATGCCGCGGGTCGAGCCGGTGACCAGAAAAACTCGATCGCGAAAGACCTCGCCGGAGCGCTCGGATCCCGCGTCCGCGAGACTCTCCGGGGCTTCGGGATTCGAGGCGGACGGCGAAGGCGGGGTTTGGCTCTGACTTTGAGGGGGAGCGTCATGCATCGGGCGGTTCCTCAGGGCTCCTCGCGGCTCCTCACGGGGCGCGGCGGCGGCGGCGGCGGCGATTTTACCAGCCGCTCGATCAGGCGGCGACGAGGGGCAGACGCACGGTGAAAACCGTGCGCCCCGGCTCCGATTCAAAGTCGATCTGGCCGCGGTGCTGCAGCACGATGCGCTGGGCGATATCGAGCCCCAGGCCCGTTCCTTCGCCCACGCCCTTGGAGGTGACGAAGGGCTCGAAGAGGTGATCGCGCACCTCCTCGGGAATGCCCGCCCCGTCGTCGATGATGCGGATAAAGGCGGAGCAGGAGTCGTGCTCGGTCTCGATCGCGATCAGGCCGCCCTCGTCCAGGGCGTCGATCGCGTTGTCGATCAGGTTGGTCCACACCTGGTTGATATCGCTGGGAAAGACCGGCACCGGGGGCAGATCGGCGGCGTAGCGCTTCTCGACGCGCACCGACTTTTTACGCAGCGGATAGCCCAGCATGGTCAGCGTTTCGTCGAGCCCGAGGTGCACGTCCGAGGGGGTCTTCTCCGGGGTTTGGTCCATGTGGGAGTACGACTTGACCGACTGCACCAGGGTGCTGATGCGCTGCGCGGCCGTTCTCACCTCCGAGAGCAGCTGGGAGGCCTCCAGGCCGCCGGCCACCCACTCGGCGGCGGCGCGGACCGCGTCGTGCGGAATCCCGGCGCAGGCCGCCCGCAGATCGTCCGCGTCGAGACCCGCGTCCACAAAAGCCTCGGCGAGCAGAAAACCGTCTTCGGCGCCGCTCTCCTCCAGCCAGTCGGCCAGCTCGTCCTCCCGCTCTCCGCGCTCGATGGGGGAAAGCGCGGGCGCAGGGGCTTTCTCCTCACCCGGGGCCGCAGCGCCCGACGCCGCCGAGCGCAGGTCCACCAGGCGGCCCACCGCGTCCGCATCGAGGCCGAGCCGGACCAGGTCGACGATGCGCCCGTTGGAGCGAGCGAGGCCGTCGCTCAGATTCGAAGCCGCGCGCGCCACCGCGGCCGCCGGGTTGTTCAGCTCGTGGGCCAGTCCCGCGGAGAGCTTACCGAGGGCCATCATTTTCTCCCGCTGCTGCTCGAGCCGAGTGCCCTCGCGCACGCGGTCGGACATCAGGGCCACCAGCCGGTAGCCCAGCTCGGGAATCTTGTGCAGCACATCCGCGAAATGGCGGCGATCGATGCGCAGGGCGCGGGTCGGCCCCAGGGCCAGGGCTTTGCCGCGCCAGGTCTCCATGCGCGAGTAGGGAAGCAGGCCGATGACGCCACCCCAGCGGTCGCTGGTCACCCGCGTGGTCTGACCCATCAGCTCGAAGAGCAGCTGAACCCGGCCCGAGAGCACCACGAACATGGCGTCGGCCACCTGGCCCTCCCGCCACAGCACTTCGCCGTCCTCGAGATCCAGGCACTCGGCGTAGTCGAGCACCCACTCCAGCTGATCGGCCTCGAGGTCGCCGAAGATATCGACGCTGGAAAGGTCCTCCGCGCACAGTCGCATGCTGCTGATGCCGCCCTCGGGGGCGTCGGCCGCGTCCGGGCTCATGACGGATCCTCCTTCTCGGTCTCGGGTCCTCCGAGCTTCTTCTCGTGGAGATAGCACCAGCCCCAATCCTCTCCCGGCTCGAGGGACTTCATGACCGCGTGGCCGGTGGCGTGGAAATGGGCCGTGGCGTGGCGGTTCGGGGAGCTGTCGCAGCAGCCCACGTAGCCGCACACCAGGCAGACGCGCAGATGCACCCAGCGATCTCCGGTCTCGAGGCAGTCCTGACAGCCGGCGGAGGCGGGCAGCACCGGCTCGAGGCCCTCGGTGTGCTCGCATCCCTCGCCGCTCAGGGAAACCGGCGCTTCGGGATCGAAGGACACGGCCGGCGCCGCGTCCTGGAGCAGCGAACCGGCGGCCGCCGCGGAGTCGAGGCGGCCGCGCTCCGCGAGGCGCCGCACGCTCGCCACGTGCTCCACCACCGCTTCCTCGCTGGCGCCGTAGGTCAACATCACCTCCGAGCACAGGCGCAGGGTCGACTCGAGATCGTCGGCTGCCACGCTGTCGGCCCCGGCCTCTGCGAGGGTCTTGGCGTCGCGGGTCGAGCGGGTGCGCACCAAAATTTTGAGCTCCGGCGCCAGGCCCCGAGCCACCGCGGCCACGGCCTCGGCCTTGGCAGGCTCGTCGTCGGCCACCACCATCAGCCGCGCCCGGCCGATGCCGGCGTGGCGCAGGGTCTCCGCGCTGCCGTTGTCGCCGCGCAGAACGGCCATGCCGAGCTTCTCCGCTTCATCGGCGCCAAAAGGGCTTAGGGTGACGATCAGAAACGGGATCTCCTGGCTGGCCAAAGCCTTGGTCAGCCGCTGCGCCGAGGCCGCGTAGCCGGCGACGATCACGTGATCGCGAAGTTCGGCCAGAGCCTCCTCATCCACCGGCGGCAGCTCTTCGGGATCGAGCGCCTCCTGGCGGCCTTCGACCCGGTCGAGGCGCGCCCCGAGCTTGGCGAGCAGGGGCGTTACGACCATCAGCACCACCGTGGCGGCGACGAAAATCTGTGAGCCCCCCGCCTCCATGCCGAAGGGCGTTAAGCCCAGGTCGCGGCCGGCGCGCTCGAGAACGAAGGAGAACTCCCCCACCTGCGCCAGCATCAGGCCGCTGCCGAGGGCCGCGGGCAGAGGCTGCCGCAGGGCCAGGGCCGCTCCCGTGGTGGTGAGGATCTTGAGCGCCAGCACCGCCAGCAGGGTGAGCAGCACCGGCATCGGGTTGGCGAAAAGATAAGACAGGTCGAGCAGCATGCCCACGGACACGAAGAAGACGGCGCTGAAGAGAATCTGCAGCGGCAGAATCTCGGTGAGCGCGTGGTGGCTGAACCGGCTCTCGCTCACCACCAGCCCGGCCAGAAAAGCCCCCAGGGAAACGCTCACCCCGGCCAGGCTCGAGAGATAGGCCGTGCCGAGGCAGATCGCGATGATGGTCAGCAGGAAGACCTCCTGAGAGCAGGCGAGCGCCACCTTCTCGAGCAGGGGCGGCATGATCCGGCGCGCGGCGAGCAGCACCACGGCGATCAGCAGGCCCGCGCTGCCGAGGGCCTTGGCCACGTCGGCCGCGTCGCCGCCGGTGCCCGCCAGCGTCGGCAGCAGCAGCACCATGGCGATGATGCCGAGGTCCTGAAAGATGAGAAAGGCCACCGACAGACGGCCCCTGGGCGTGGCGGTGGCGGCCTCGTCGGCCAGCAGCTTGACGACGATGGCGGTCGAGCTGAGCGCGATCAAGAAGCCCGTGAACACGCCGCTCTGCCAGGAGGCGCCGGTGGCGACCATGGCGCCGGTGGTGATCACCGTCACCAGGGTCACCTGCAGACCGCCGCCGCCGAAAATCAGCCCCTTGATGCGGCTCAGCTTCTCGAGGCTGAACTCGATGCCGATCGTGAAGAGCAGCAGCATCACGCCCAGCTCGGCGGCCTGATCGATGAGGGATTGATTGGTGATCAGGCCGAGGGCGTTGGGCCCCAGCAGCACCCCGGCCGCCAGGAATCCGACGATCGGCACCAGGCCCAGGCGCGAGCACAGATAGGCGATGGCGGCGCCCGCCACCAGCAGGCAGACCGCCTCGAAGAGAAAGGGCGGCGCGGCGGCGGCGAGCAGACTCTCGATTCCGGCCAAGGCTGGGCCCAGGAGGGTGGCTGTCATCAAAGCGACGCCAGGTGTTGATGCATGAAGTGCACGGCCACCGAGCCTTCGCCCACCGCGGAGGCCACGCGCTTCACCGAGCGGTGGCGCACGTCGCCGGCGGCGAAAACGCCGGGCAGGCTCGTCTCGAGGAGAAAGGGAGATCGCTCGAGGGGCCACTCGCCCAGCTGCTCCGACGCGAGGTCCGGACCGGTGAGCACGAAGCCTCGCCCCTCGCGGGCCACGGCGGAGTCGAGCCACTCGGTTCTCGGGCGAGCTCCGATAAACACAAAGACCGCGCTGGCGGCCTCCCGCCGCTCCTCGCCGTTCTGCCGCAGGGTCAGCGCCTCCAGACGCTCTTCGCCGTGGCATTGGGCGATCTCGGCGTGCAGGCGCACCTCGATGCGGGCGTGCTCCTCGATGCGCTCTACCAGGTAGTTCGACATCTTGGCGGCCAGGGAGCCGCCGCGCACCAAAACGACCACGCGCTCGGCCCAGTCGGCGAAATGCATGGCCGCCTGCCCGGCCGAGTTGCCGGCGCCGACCACGAAAACCGTTTCGCCGCGGAAATTCATCGCCTCGGTGAGGCTGGCGCCGTAGTACACGCCCCGGCCGGCCAGGGCCTCGGCGCCGGGGGCCGGCAGCTTGCGCCACGCTACGCCGCCAGAGAGCATCACGATATGGCTGGTGATCTCGCTGCCGTCGGCGAGCTTGAGGCGCCGGTAGCGCCCCTCGGCCTCGAGAGACCGCACCTCCACCGGGGTCAGAACCTCCACCCCGAAGCGCCGGGCCTGGGTGAGGGCCCGGTGGGCCAGGTCGGCGCCCGAGAGCCCCGAGGGAAAGCCCAGGTAATTCTCGATCCGGCTGCTGGTTCCCGCCTGGCCGCCCGGCGCCTCGCGCTCGAGCAGCACCGTCTTGAGCCCCTCGGAGGCGGCGTAGACCGCCGCCGCCAGGCCCGCGGGACCGCCGCCGACGATCGCGACGTCATAGAAATCTTCGTGCGCCCGGGTCTGCAGGCCCACGGCCTCGGCCACCTCGGCCAGGCCGGGGTTGAACAGCTTCTCGCCGCTCTCGAGCACCACCATCGGCAGGTGCTCTTCGCTATCGCCGGGCGTAGACTCCGCCAGCTCGCGGGCCTCCTCTGAGGACTCGACCTGCAGATATTGATAGGGCACGAGATTGCGCGCGAGGAAATCGCGAATCTCGTGACAGGCCGGCGACCAGCGCGATCCCACGATGCGAAGACCGCCGTAGCCGGGCTTAAAGCCCAGGCGCCAGTCGCCGAGCAGGTCATCGAGCACCGGGTAGAGAGCCTCCTCCGGAGGATCCCAGGGCTTGAGGAGGTAGTAGTCGAGCCGCGAGTCGTTGATCGCGCCGATCGCAGCCTCGGTGTCGGCATACGCCGTGAGCAGCACGCGCTTGGCCCCCGGGTGGACCTCCCGCGCCTGCGCCAGAAGCTCGACCCCCGACATCTCGGGCATGCGGTGATCCGAGAGAACGAGCGCCACCGCCTCGCCGCGCTCCCGCAGCTCCTCCAGGGTCTCGAGCGCCGCCGCGCCCGAATCCGCGCGCAAAATCGAGTACTCCTTGCCGTATCGGCGCCGCAGGTCCCGAGCGACCGCGCGCAGCACCTGGGGATCGTCATCGACGGTCAGAAGAATCGGTCGGTTCATGAGGGGGGACGCTCACTCTCGAAGTCGGCGCTTGATGGGTGGGCTTGCGGGATCGGCCACCCCAACAGCCGGGCGGCCCGCTGAATTCCCGAGGTCTGATAAGTATCGGACGCCGAGTCTATCCGCCCCTGTGCCAGAGGCTCGAGGGCCGCCAGAGGACGCGGGAGCGAGGCTTCAACCAAACTCTTTGACGACGGCATCCAGCAGGAGAAGACGATGGTCCCCAATGCGCAAGTCCCCAGCACACGAGGTCTTCTGCGAGCGTCGGCCTGCTGCCTCGCCCTGATCCTCGGCCTCTCAAGCGGCGCCTCGCCCGCTTTGCGACAGAGCTCCTTTCACAGGAGCCTTCACTGGCAGGCGAAGGATCGGTCCGTGGAGGGCCTGTTCACCTTTTGGACGAACAAGACGGGGTCCGTAACGCGGGTGCTGGTGGCGGGCGCGGAGGGACGGAATCTGCTGCTCACGGAGGTCATCGATGCGGGCCGCGGAACGAGCACCTCGTGGCTCCGGGACGATGCGTCCGGATGGTCGGCGCGATTTGAGATCCGATACCCGGCGGGAGCGTCGAGCCTGAGGGAGTTTTTTCGCGCGGCCCATGCGGCAAAGACCGTGAACGCAAGGCTGAGCTGGGACGGCGGAGCAAGCTCCGAGCTTGAGCAAACCCCACAGCACACTTCAAAACTCCTGGCCCAGAACTTCGTTCAGGGTTTGGCGGAGCGCGGCGAACTCAGGACCGTCAGCGCCGCAATTCCTGAAGAGCTAGTGCCCGCGCTTTTCTTTCTCAAAGATCACTTAAGCCCCGAGTCCTCCCTAGACGCCGACGATCCAAACGCCTCGGCGGCGTACGCCGTGAGAGCAGTGATCGAAGTCCTGACTCAAACAGCTGCTCGCCAGAGCGAAGAAGAGGACGATCGCGTCAGGCTCGAGACGCCGTGGGTCCTAAAGGTCGGCGCGATGCACAACGGGCACCTCCTAAAGGTCCCGGCATTTGTCGAGCTCGCGGGTCGATTTCAGTCGATCGAAGGCGTCAGCCCGCTTTCGGACCTCGATCTCGTGCCTTGAAAGTCTTGACCGCGAGAGACCAACCGTCTCAGGTCTGAAGCTGATGAGAAATCAGGGAGCTCGCTCGAGCGATGAGCTCGCCCTCGTCCCACTGGCGCCGGGTTGCGGCGTGACGAACGCGGCCTTCTGCATCGAGAACGTAGGCCTCGATTTGATGCCGGTTGACCACGCTTGACACGTAGTTGACGCCGAGGTCGAAGTGGGCGCGCAGTCGCTCGAAGCCTTCGGGGAGGCGCAGCATCCTGTGGTTTTCCGCGGGCCGGGCTCCCCAGATCTCGGCGTAGCGCTTGAGCCTCGGCGGCAGGTCGTAGCCGGGGTCGTAGGTGATAGCGGCGGTCCTGATGGCGCCGCTGAGGCCCTGCTCCTCGAGCAGGCGCTGGGCGCGGCCCAGGCGAGTGACGGTCATGGCGCATTTGGTGGGGTTGTCGCAGCGGGTATAGAAGAAAACCACCAGGCTCGGCCGACCGATCAAAAAGTCGCCAAAGCGCACCGCCGCGCCGTCTTGATCCTGGAATTCGAGGTCCGCCAGGCTCGACGGATCGGCGGCGCCCTCGATTTCGCGGGCGCTCGAGGCGGGGGCGGGCTTGGATGCGGCGCAGCAGGATTCGGCCTCGGCGCTTTCGAGAACGTCGATCGTCCTGTCGAGGGCCGCTGACCACGAAGCCTCGGGACCGACTTCGCGCCGCAGCTCGCGCAGCCTCGGCAGGGCGACGCGGGCCCTCGGGCCCAGCCATTCGAGGGTCTTGAGAAGCTCGGCAACCGCGGTCGTGCGCTCACCCGCCACGCCGTAGCCGCCGTAGGCCTCGAGGGTGACCGAGTCGTCGCGCGAGCGAATATAGAGAAGGGCGCTCAGCAGCGGCTGCGTCCACTCGGCGCGCGGAGCGGAGCGGCGCAGGACCGCGGCGGCGGCGGCGGTGAGGTAGGCGTCGTGGCTGCTCTCCAGCTCCTCCAGCACGAAGGGCAGAGCCTCGGGCGTCAGCTCATCGAGGGCGAGGAGCAGCCAGCCGCGCATGCGGGTCACGGCGGCCGCGCCTCGGCCGTCGTATACCGGGTGGCTCTCAAGCAGCAGGGCCTCGATCTGCCCTGCGCGGCCCGGCACTGCGCGGCCCGGCACTGCGCGGCCCGGCACGGCGCGGCTGTCTCGCAGCCAGGCGATCAGCTCCTCCTCGCTGCGGATGGCAGGCGCGGGCGGCCGCTTGACGCGCTCCGGAGTCGCGGAGTCTTCAGAAGACGCGGAGCTCTCGGGAGACGAGCTGCAGCAGCTCACCCATCGAGCCTCAGGAGCGCCTCGGCGTGACGCACGATCGCCGACGGGCCGTCGTCGCCCGAGGCGCTGGCGATCCCCAGCCCCTCGCCTTCGGTGACCTCGCGGGCCACCGCGCGAAAGCGCTTGGGATCGAGGGTGGTAAGCGCCGAGGCGGCCAGCTGGCGGACCTTGGAGTCTTCCGCGGGATCGGCGAAGAGGGCCGCGAAGCGATCTACCGACTCCGGATCGGCGCTCAGCAGGAGGAGCGCCTCGACGCGGGCGCGCGGGCTGGGCGGATCGTCGGCGATCTGCCGGGCGATCCCCTGAACCTCCGAGTGAATATCGTTGGCGAGAAGCGCCAGGGCGTCGGCGGGGTCGACCAGCGCCCGGGCGGGATCGCGCAGGCCCGCCAGCAGGCGCTCCTGGGAGAAACGGTCCTTCTCCTGGCACAGAATCTCGAGGGCCAGCAGGCGAAGCTCGGCGTCGTCCGACTCGACCTCGGAACGCGCGGCGTCGAGAAAGGCGGGGCGCCACGCGTCGGCGGTCGGGCTTGCGAACGCCGACTGCCGCAGCAGCTGAAGGCCCGCCTTTTTGATCTCCGCCGACTCCTGGGGATCCTGAACCCTCTCGAGAGCCGCCAGGTGGGCGGTCTCGGGATCGGCGGACCGGGTCAGCAGGCCGGCGAGCGCGGCGGCGCGGGCGCGCGGATCGGCCTCGCGATTCGCCAGCAGCGCCCGGCGGGACTCCTCCAGGCGCGAGGCTCCCTCTGCGGGCAGGGCGGCCGCGATCCCCAACTCCCCCTCCTCGGGATCCTGCCCCCGCGCACGCTCGCTGGCGAGGGCGCGGGCCTGGGCAATCTCGTGCTCGATCTGTCGTCTGTAGTCTCGAACGCTCATCGTGTTCTCTCCTCTCGGCCCGAGCCTTCAACGTTCCTGGTACGGCACGGTGTCATAGCCGTAGCCGAGCCGACCGCCAGGGTCCACGCGTCCCTGGAAGTCGATCATGCCGCGCACGGTCGGCGCGTCGCCCGGAGCCGCGGCCAGGGGCGAAGAGGCCAAAGAGCCCCCGGGGGCGAAATCCGGGCGCGGAGGCGTGGTGACGCCGTTCCAGGGCCAGAGCGTGTCCTCGAGGCGGCGGCCGTCGATGTCCTGCCCGCGGTAGCTGGCGGGATCGTCGGGATCGAAGCGGCCGTGAACCCACTGCCACAGCGCCCACAGGCGGTCGACGTTGGCGTGGAGCATGAAGAAGAGCGGGTCCTTGGCGGCGGTGGGGATCGACGAGATCCAGCCTTCGAAGGAGACGTGGGCGAGGCCGTGAGGATCACCTTCCATCTGCTGGCGAAAGCCCGCGAAAGCGTCGTCGAGCCCCAGGGTCTCCGCCTGGCCCATGGGCATCACGCCGCGATCGGGCCAGGCCGCTCGGCTGGTGGTGGTGTCGAAGTGGGCGCGGCGACGGATGCCCAGGGTGTTGTCGGTCGTCCAGGTGGAGAGAGGGTGCCCCGGAATGAAGTCCACCAGGCCGCCGTCGCCGGCCACGCCCATGAAGTCGCGGCGGAAGACGTTGGGCGCCGGCTCGTCCCAGCGCCAGTAGTGCAGCGAAACGCTCGGGTCGATGGCCTGAAGCTCGCGCTCGAGATCGAGCAGATAGGAGCGGTGCCAGGGCAGAAAGTGCGGTCCGCGGTGGGCCTGAGGGTTCGAGGCCGAAACGTGCATCGAGCGAAAGTCCGAGAAACGACCGAAACCGCGGTCGTTCAGCGCACCGAAGGCGGCGAGGAAACGATCGCGCTCGGCGGGCAGCAGCAGATTCGCGTTCTTGCGCACGCGAACCATCAGCAGGATCTCGGCCAGCGCAACGCCGGCGCCGTCGCTGACGGCCAGGCGACAGTCGCGCTCCTCGATGCTCGGGTGGCCCCATTTGCCGCCAAGCCAAAAACTCACCCACTCCCCGCCCGCCGGAACATGCAGCTCCAGGGGTTCCCGAGGGGGCGCGTCGGGCGTAGGGTAGAAGACCGCTTCACCGCCGCCCTCGAGGGCGGCCTCGCTGCTCAACACCAGCTCCACAGGGCCGGCGACGTCGGTTTGGCGGATGCGGCACGGGGAGGGTGCATAGGCGACAAATCGCCGGGCTTCCCCCAGGGAGCCGTGGATCTCGATTTCGATGGACATACCGTCCTCCCTCACTCGCTCCGGATAGATTTGGCCGAATCATCTCATCGAGGCCTGAGAGTGATCAAGCTAAGACGGTAGCGTCCGCCTAAATGAGAATCTGTTATCATTAAAGCCATGCCCCCCTTCGATGCCCTGCCTCCTGGCCCGTGGCTTCTCCTCCTCTTGGGGAGCCTGGTGCCGCTGGCGCTCGGCCCGCTCTTGGCGACCTGGGCGGATCGCTCAGGCACCGCCAAAGCCGCCGTCGACGCCTTCATCGCGGTTTCGATCACGGGCATCGTGGCTCTCCACATCTGGCCCCATGCTTTTCTCGTGGCGGGCGCCTGGAGCCTGCTGGGCGGGCTGATCGGCCTGCTCCTTCCCTTTCTTCTCCACGGCGCGCTTCACGCCCACGAGCGCCGCTTCTACCCGCTTCTGATGGGCCTGGCTCTGCTCGGCCTCGCCCTCCACGCGACCCTCGACGGCATCGCGCTCTTCGCCCCGCTGCTCGACAGCGAGGCAGCCCAGGAAGAGATCTATACGGTGCACGGAAAGAGCCAGGCGGCGCACGCGCTCGAGGAAAAGCCGGCTGAGCTTGAGGCGGCGCACGAAGAAAGCGCACATCAACACGCGGCGAGCGAGCACCGGACCGTTCACGCCCACGGGGAGAGCGATGCAGCACACCCGATGAGCGAGGCGGAGCACGAGCACCCGGAGGCGGGGCATGCGGAGGCGGCGCACGCGGCGCATGGGGAGGTAGCGCACGAGGAGCACGCGCACGCGGGGGACCCCGAAGCCTGCGAGGCTTCAGCCGCTGCTGGCGGTCACCACCATCATCACGATGGAATGAACGCGTCGCTTCTGGCCGGAGCGGTTCTCCTGCATCGCCTGCCCATGGGTCTCGCGATCTGGTGGCTGACCGTGCCCATTCTCGGCAGGCGCGTCGCCATTTCGGTACTGGCCCTCATCGCCGCCGGCACCCTGGCGGGCTTTGCGCTGGGCGGCGCGCTGCTGCCGGGGCTCTCGGCGCCTGCTTTCTCCTTCTTCGAGGCGACCATCGCCGGCATGCTGATGCACGTGGTGGCGGGTCACGACCACCGTCATCATCACGGCGCCCCGCGCCCGCAGCCCACCTGGGCCGCGGCCGCGGGCGCGCGGATGGCGCTGGCGCGGGTCGGCTTCCGCGACCGGATCCACCCGGCGGAGCATCGCTTCGCGGGCGGTCTGGACTTCCAGCAGACCCTCACCGCCCTGGCCCTGAGCGTCGGGCCCTGGCTGATTCTCGCCATTGCGGTCCAGTGCGCGTGGCAGCTGACGGCCGCGCCGCGCTTCGCCACAGGCCCCCTCGCGCCGGATCTCGTGGCCGGCGGCGTGATCTCCCTGGCTCTTTTGGGCGTGGGCTGGACGCTGCTGGGCGCGATCGCCGCGCTGCTGGTGGCGGCGTGCTGCCGCAGGCGACGTCCGCGCGACTCGATGGGCGAGGAGAGCTCGGCCGCGCCCGCAGCCCGGCGCATCACCCTCGTCTCTCTGGTGTGGGCGGGTCTGGCCATCGGCCTCGTGGCGCTGCTCGAGTCGCTGGTGCGTCTCCCGTGGCTGCAGACGGCCGAACCGACCTGGAGCGAGCCGGGATCGTGGCTCGCCGTGGCCGCGGCGGCGCTCGCGGGTCTGGTCCTGTGCCGACACCCGATTTTCGCGGTCATCCTCGGCTTCTACTGGCTGACCTCCGGCTACGCCCCGGCCCTCGTCGCCACTTTTTTCCTGGCCGGCGTTCTAGGGGCCCTCTGGCGCCAGCGCCGGACGCTGGAGTTTTCGACGCCGCGGGCTGCGGGAGCCGCGGTGGCGGGGGGCGGCGCGCTTCTCCTGCTCGCCGCGCGGCTCGGGGGACCCGAGCAGGACGCGCTTCTCGCCGCGGGCTCGGGCGCGCCGTGGCAGATCGCGGCGCTCTACGTTCTTGGCGCCGCGGCCCTGGGACTTTTATTTCTCCTCGGTTTCCGCGGCTTCCTCAGCCCGGTGCTCGAACCGGCCGAGGACTACTGCCACTCCCACGCCCACCACCACGGATAATCGACCGACGCTGGGGTGAGGGGATGCGAAAGAAACTAAAAGCACACGAGAAAAGACCCGGCGTTGCCGCCGGGTGTACTCGAGGTTCGCTCCGGTCTTGTTACTGAGCGGCTTGGCCGCTTAATAACAGTTGTGTTGCGCTCGAGCGACCGGTTTGTCGCGTCCGGTACGCCCTCCCGCAACATCAATAGGGTAGCGACCCCACCTTGCGGGCCGCATTACGGAAAAAAGGCTTATTGAACGGGCGGTCGATAACGTTGACCAGGCCCGACGGCTTCTCTACTCCTCCAGATCGCCCAGCCGAACGCGCAGGGCGTGGGGCTCTTGAACCAGCGACGAGATCTGCTCCTCGAGGGCCGCAACGCTCGCCTCCACGACCTCGAGACGCTCGACGGCGGAGGGTCCGCGCGGCGCCGAGGGCGCGCGGGCGACGGCGGCTTCTTCCTCCTGAGCGGCCGCGGCGGCGTGCTCGGCCGCCGCGTCCTCGGTGCCGACCAGGTGCGCCCAGCGATTCTCCCGCTGCCCGGCCCTGCGCGGCAGCTCCATCACCAGCGAGTCTTCATCGCCCGCGGCCAGGTCCCGAAGGGTGGCCTCGACCTCGGCCACGGATTCGAAGCGGTGCATGCGCTCCGATCGCGTCTTCAGCTCGCCGGGCGTTTGCGGGCCCCGCAGCACGAGCAGGGTCATCACCGCTTTGCGCGCCTCGTCGAGATGCCAGCGTCTGTCGAGCCGATGCTCCCAGCGCTCGGCCCGCGCCCCCTCGGAGCGCCAGGTGAGGACGTCGAGGCGCAGCCGGTCGAGGGCTTCGACCACCTCGGTCTCGGTCAGCTGGGTAACCGGATCGCGGTTGGTTTTCTGGTTGCACGCGGAGATTGCCGCGTTGATGGTCAGCGGGTAATGGTCGGGGGTGGTCTGCTCTTTCTCGAGCAGCGCGCCGAGCACGCGCAGTTCGTAGAAGTCTAGGGGGCGGGTTCTGGGCATGGGCACTCCTTGACGAGGACTCGAGCCGGCGCAACCGCCGACTCAAGAAATCGTACAATGACCTTCCCCGTGCATCGCGACCCCGCGTCAGATTTTCCGGGTCGTGCTCTGCCTCACAGTCCAAACCTCGACCGGCCTTCGATGGGCGACGGAGAGATCGCATGCGAAGAATCTCGTTTTCACTGCCGGCGCGCTGGCTCGCGGCCTACGCCCTGCTTGCGGCCGCGGCGGCGAGCGCCGACGATCTGCGCCGCGAGCCCGCGGTGCACGCGCTGGTGGGCGCGCGCATCGTCCAGGCCCCGGGCCAGGTGCTCGACTCGGGCACCCTGATCATCCGCGATGGCCTGATCGAGGCCGTGGGCGCCGAGATTGAGCCGCCGGCCGACGCCCGCATCTGGCAGTCGGACGACCTGACCCTCTACCCGGGATTGATCGAGAGCTTCCACCTGCGCGACTGGCCGGAGAAAGACGGCGCGCCCAAGGCCCAGGCGGGCCACGCCAACGGCCTGGTGCGGCCCGAGCGCGACATGCTGCTGCACGCCTACGATGAGGCGGCCTTCAAGAAGCTCCGCGAAGCCGGCTTCACCACCGCCGTGCTGGTGCCCAAGGCCGGCCTCTTTCGCGGCGCGAGCGTGCTGATGAATCTCGGCGACGGGCCGGTGCAGGGCTCCGTTCTGGCGCGACAGGTCGCGCAGAACGCCAAGCTCCAGGTTTTCCAGGACTTCAGCGAAGGCTACCCCGCCTCCACCATGGGCGCGGTCGCCCTCTTCCGCCAAACCCTGCTGGACGCCCGGTGGCACCGCGAGGCCCAGGCGGTCTTCGCCAAGAATCCTCGCCAGCCGAGACCCCGCTTCTCCACCGCCCTCGACGCGCTCGAGGCGGCGGTCACGGGCGAGCAGCCGATGGTGCTCGAGAGTAGCGACCTGCACGACACCCTGCGCCTCGCTGGCCTGGCCCGGGAGTTTGGCCTCAACGCGGTGCTGGTCGGTACGGGCGACGAGTACCGCAGACTGGAGGAGATCGCGCGCGCCGGGCTGCCGATGATCGTGCCGATCGATTTCCCCAAGGCGCCCAAGGTTCCCGAGGAGGACGACCTGAGCGTCAGCCTCGAAGCGCTGCGGCGCTGGGACCGCGCCCCCGACAACCCCCGTCTGCTGGCGGAGGCGGGGGTCGATTTCGTGCTCTCGAGCCACGATCTCTCGGACGCGAAGAAGATCCACGCCATGGCCGCCAAGGCCGTGGAGCGCGGCTACTCGGCCGACGAGGTGCTGGCCGCGTTCACCACGCGGCCAGCCGAGCGGCTCGGCCTTTCGGACCGTGCGGGCACCCTGGAGGCCGGCAAGATGGCCAACGTGATCGTGGCGGATGGCGACCTCTTTCGCGACGACACCGCGATCCGCAGCCTGTTCATCGACGGTCGGCGCTTTGAGATCCGGGAGGTCGAGGCGCCCACCATCGACCCGATCGGTACCTGGGAGGTAGTCGCCGAGGCTCCGGACGGCTCGCAGACCGTGACCCTGGTGCTCACCGGCACCGTCGACAATCTCTCGGGCAGTGTCGGCACGCCCCTGGGCTCCCTGCCCCTCGACGAGGCCTATGTCTCCGGCAACACCGTGGAGGTGAGCTTCAACGCCACGGTGCTCGGCCTTGGCACGGTCACGATGTCTATGACGGTGGACGGCGAGAGCGCCACGGGCTCCGGCACAACCGCCGACGGCCCCTTCGAGGTCACCGCCGAGCGCGTCGCCCAGAGCGAGACGCCCGAGCTTCAGAATACGGACTCCCAAACGCGCGCCGGCGAGAGCGGCGCGGAGGTGAAGCGATGAGCAGTCAGACGACCCTCGACGCCGCGGGCGCGCGCCGCGGTCCGCTGGCCCTCTGCCTGGCCGGCGTTCTGGCGCTCGCGGCGCCGGCCCTTCTTTTTGCCCGCGCGGGAAACGACCACGGTCATGACCACGCCGAGCACGCCGACCACGCCGACCACGCCGCCGAGGTTTCCGCGGCCACGATCCTCGAGCCGGCGGCCTTCGAGCCCTCGGCCTGGCACGCCGCCCAGCCCGAGCAGCCGGCGGCGATTCTGGTGCGCGGCGGCACGATCTGGACCAGCGGTCCCGACGGCGTTCTCGAAAACGCTGACCTGCTGATTCGCTCCGGCAAGGTGGCGGCGGTGGGCGCGGGGCTCGACGCGCCCGAGGGAGCCGTGATCATCGAGGCTCAAGGCAAGCACGTCACCCCGGGCCTGATCGACGCCCACAGCCACAGCGCGATCGTCGGCGGCGTCAACGAAGGCTCCAATATCGTGACCTCCGAGGTGCGCATCGCGGACGTGGTCTACGCCGAGGATATCGGCCTCTATCGGCAGCTCGCCGGCGGCCTGACGACCGCTAACCTGCTGCACGGCTCGGCCAACTCGATCGGCGGTCAGAACGCCATCATCAAGCTGCGCTGGGGCGCCAGCGCCGACGGGCTGCTCTTCCGCAGGGCGCCCCAGGGCATCAAATTCGCGCTCGGCGAAAACCCCAAGCAGAGCAATTGGGGGGTCAGCGAGCTGCGCTACCCGCAGACCCGTCAGGGCGTCGAGCAGTCGATCCGCGACGCCTTCAGGGCGGCCCTCGACTATCGCGCGCGCCAGGAGGCCTACGAGGAGGCCGGCGGCGCCCGCAGCGGCCTCGTGCCGCCGCGGCCCGATCTGCAGCTCGAGGCCCTGCTCGAGATCATCGACGGCACCCGCCTGGTGCATTCCCACTCCTACCGCGCCGACGAGATCGTGATGCTGCTCGAAGTCGCCAAAGACTTCGGCTTCACGGTCGCGACTTTCCAGCACGTGCTCGAAGGCTACAAAGTGGCCGACGAGCTGGCCGCGGCGGGCGCCGGGGCCTCCACCTTCAGCGACTGGTGGGCGTTCAAATACGAGGTGGTCGACGCCATCCCGTGGAACGGCGCCATTATGGAGAATCGCGGGGTCCTCACCTCCTTCAACTCCGATAGCGGCGAGCTGGCCCGACGCATGAACCTCGAGGCCGCCAAGGCGGTGCGCTACGGCGGCGTGGAGCCGGCGGAGGCGCTGAAATTCGTCACCCTCAACCCCGCTATTCAGCTGGGCATCGATCGCTGGGTGGGCTCGCTCGAGGAGGGCAAGGACGCCGACTTCGTGGTGTGGAGCGGACCGCCGCTCTCGACCTACAGCGTCGCCGAGGTGACCTATCTCGACGGGCGCAAATACTTCGATCGCGCCGCCGACCTCGAGGCGCGGGAGCGGGTTGCCGAGGAGCGGCGCCTTTTGATGGACAAGGTTCGCGCGGCTGAAGGCTCGGGCGACGCCGGCGAGGAGCCTGACCCAGAACCCGAGCTGAGCGACCACAACCACGCCCACGACGTGCACCCTCACCAGGAGGTTTACCGATGAGCCCCCGTTCACGACGCCTCGTCTGCCGCGCGCTGGCTGCCCTTCTGCTCGCCGCCCTCTTCTCCCCCCAGGCCTGGGCGCAGGCCGACGGCGGCGAGGTGCTGGCGCTCACCGGCGCCACGGTGCACCCGGTGAGCGGACCGCCCCTGCCCGGGGCCACCGTGCTGGTGCAGGGCGGCCTGATCACCGCCCTCGGCACCGGCGTTGCGGTGCCGCGCGGCGCCCGGGTGGTGGAACTTGAGGGACGTCACCTCTACCCGGGTTTCGTACAGTCGATCTCCACCCTCGGCCTGGTCGAGGTCTCGAGCGTGCGCGGCACCCGCGACATCAACGAGATCGGCGAGAGCAACTCCGACCTGCGAGCCGAGGTGGCGTTCAACGCCGATTCCTTCAGGCTCACGCCGGCCATGCGCGGCGGCGTGCTCACGGCCCACGTGCACCAGCTGAGCGGGCTTTTCTCAGGCACCACGGCGATCATGCGCCTCGACGGCTGGAACTGGCGCGACATGACCCTGGAGGCGCCCGCCGGCATGGTTCTCGTCTTTCCGCGCGTTCGCCAGTCCAGCGACGACGAAGAGGACGAGAACCAGGGCAAGGAGCTTGCGGCCCTCAACGATTTGATGGACCGCGCGGCCGCCTACACCAAGGCGCGCGACGCGGACTCCCCCGGGCTCGGCCGCAACGCCAAGCTTGAGGCCTTGGCTCCCGTGCTCGACGGCACGCGGAGGCTCTACGTGCTGGCCTTCGGCCGGGCGACCCTCGACGCTGCCCTCGACTGGATCGAGAGTCAAGAACTCGAAAACGTGGTTCTGGTGGTCAACTACGAGGCGCGATATTTCGCGCAGCGCCTGGCGGACGCGGGACTGCCGGTGATTCTCAACAGCGTGCTCGCCCAGCCCTCGCGCAGCTTCGAGCCCTATGACGCGGCCTACACCGCCGCCGCCGCGCTGCATGAAGCCGGGGTCGAGATGGCGATCAACGGCAACGGCGACGCCTTCGGCTCGGCCAACGCCCGCAATCTGCCCTTCCACGCCGCCATGGCGGCCGCCCACGGCCTGCCCAAGGACGTGGCCCTCGAGAGCGTCACCCTGGCGCCGGCGCGCATTCTGGGCATCGCCGATCGAGTCGGCTCGATCGAGGCGGGCAAGGAGGCGACCTTCTTCGTGTCCGATGGCGACCCCCTCGAGATCGTGACGGCCATCGAGCGGGTGTGGATCGCGGGACGCGAGGTCGACCTCGAGGACGATCACCAGTACCGCCTCTACCAGAAATACTGGAATCGTCCTCGCCCGGACGCTGGCGAGTAGAGAAGCCGCGAGCTAGGCGCCATGGTCATGGATACCAACACTCCTCTCCGCGGCTCGGCGTTCTCCGCCCTCTTGGCCGCCCTCGTTCTGCTGCTCGGCCCAGCTCCCGCCTGGGCCGGCGAAGGCGAACCGCGAGGAGAAAGCCAGGCGGTGAACTTCTCGGCGGCTCTCGCCGGGCTGATGTTCGATCCGGCCACGGCGGACGGCAACGGCGGCCCGGGAGGAGCGCCCAACGGCCTGCTCGACGCGGCGGAGATGGCCCTGGTGGCGGCGGCTCTTGAGGGCGGCAACCCCCGGGCAGCGGCCGCGTGGGAGCAGGCGCTGGGCTCGGCAACCCGCGATCTCGAGGCGCTGGCCGCCTCCTTCCCCACCGCCCCGGTGGCGGTGGCCGGCTACGCCATGATCGGCACGCCGCAGTCTCTCGAGTCGATCGGGGCCATGACCGCCAACTTCGGCGCCCCCCTCGAGGGCGACTATTCCCTGGCGAGCGCCCTCGGCGACCTCTTCGGCCCCGAAGGAGACGCCGACGGCGACGGCAGCACCAACCGCCGGGAATACCGCGCCGCTCGCGCCGCGGCGGGCCGGGATTTCGCCTCGGGGGCGTGGATCGCCGACTACGCCGCCGCCGCCCTCGACGCGGACCGGCGCCCGGCACCGGGCGAGATCGCCGTCGACGACGCGGAGAAGCCGGCCCGCCTGACCCTGGGCGTCGTCCTCTACC
The DNA here is from genome assembly GCA_039027015.1 of Acidobacteriota bacterium. Taxonomy (GTDB): domain Bacteria; phylum Acidobacteriota; class Thermoanaerobaculia; order Multivoradales; family J023; genus JAUIJL01. The sequence continues at coordinate 29,445 of JBCCLG010000002.1, forward strand.
CGGGCTTCGAGGTGCTCGACGTCTACGGCCCGCTCGAGATGTGGGGGTACGTTCCCGAATTCAGGATCGTGACCGTCGCCGAGCGGGCCGGCCCCGTGGCCTCATCTCACGGCGTTGAGACCGTGGCCGAGCACTCGTTCGAAAACTCTCCCGATCTCGACCTCTTGATGGTGCCCGGAGGCGCCGGCACCTTCGTCTCCCTGCGAAGCGAGCCGATGCTCGACTACCTGCGGCGCGCCCACGCCTCCGCGCAGGTCACCACCTCGGTCTGCACCGGCGCCATGCTCCTCGCCGCCGCCGGCATCCTCGACGGCCGCCCGGCGACCTCGAATAAGCTTCACTTCCAGAAGGCGCGCGAGGTCAGCGACCGGGTGCGCTGGATCGAGAAAGCGCGCTGGGTTGACGACGGCGACGTGATCACCTCCTCAGGAGTTTCCGCGGGCATCGATATGGCGCTGCACCTAGTCGCTCGGCTCTACGGCCGCGAGCGGGCCGAGCAGCTGGCCCAATGGACCGAATACACCTGGAATAGCGACCCTTCAAACGACCCCTTCGTCTCCTCGATCGGCGCCCACTAGCCTCTGTCGGGCACGCTTTCTCCTCTATCCGCTCGGCCGTCTATCGCTGTGCTGCCGGCCTTCCGCGGTCAGAGACCCGCCAGGATCCTGCGGCTTTGGCGGGTTGAGGCCCGCCAGGATCCTGCGGCTTAAGCCGCCGGTGCTCTCCTCGCGGCCCCCTCAGAACTCGCGCGGCCAACCGACTGGATGCCGAAGTCCCCCAAAGGGGCGGGCTCTTCGCCACGCTGGGTCCGTCGACTCCCAGAGGGTCTCCCGCGTCGCCTTTCGCCTCCTACCCGAGTCCGTCTCCAAAGATGAGACCGCCGCGCTCAGACAAGCTTCGGGGGACCGCGAGGAGAGCATCCGGCTCCGGGTGACTGCAAACGCCAGCGCCTTGGACTCGCGAGATCTCCTGATCCCTCGAGCTTTCCTTGGATAGGAAGCCTCAGGTGCTCCAGGGGGCTCATCGTCTCCTGGCTGAGCCGGCAGGTTCTCCTTCTGGGGTAAGGCTGCGACTCCTGGAGCGACCGAGAAGCCCGGGGGATCGAGCACGGGTCCGAGCCTGTTTGAGCGCGGCGGTCCCATCTCTGGAGTCGGGCGGGGCATTCTGATGATCCCGCGAGACCGCACGATTCGAGGTGGACTCGAAGCGGAGAGGAATCCACCTCCTCGGCGGTCTCCAGCGTCGAGTCGGTTGGCCGCGCGAGTTCGAGGACCCGCGCGCAGACCCCCGGGCGCCGCAGCGGAAGGCGGTTCAGCAGCACCCGCCGAGCACGAACGACCCGCCAGGGCATAACCGACCCGGTCAAACCTCAGATCGCCGAGCCCACCGAAGCCTCGTCGCGCAGCCGCTCCGCCTGAAAGTGCTGGGTCAAAGGCTCGATCACCGGATCGAGAGTGCCCTGCAGAATGGCCTGAAGCTGATGAACGGTCAGGCCGATGCGATGGTCGGTCACCCGATTCTGCGGAAAGTTGTACGTGCGAATTTTCTCCGAGCGATCGCCCGATCCCACCATCTTGCGACGCTCCGCGGACTGCTCGGCGTGCGCCTTCTCCTGCTCGGCCTGCAGCAGACGCGATTTGAGCACCCGCAGAGCCTTCGCCTTATTCTTGATCTGGCTGCGCTCGTCCTGGCAGCTGACCACCAAACCGGTGGGCAGGTGGGTGAGGCGCACGGCGCTGTAGGTGGTGTTGACCCCCTGACCGCCGGGCCCCGAAGCGCAGAAGCGGTCGACCCGCAGGTCTTTTTCCTCGACCTCGATCTCCACTTCCTCGGCCTCGGGCATCACGGCCACGGTCACGGCCGACGTGTGGATGCGCCCCGAGGCTTCGGTTTGAGGCACCCGCTGCACTCGGTGCACGCCGCCCTCGAACTTCAGCCGGCTGAAGGCACCGCGCCCCTCGACGATGGCGTCGACCTCTTTGTAGCCGCCGACCTCGGACTCCGAGAGGCCCAGGATGTCGATCCTCCAGCCCTGGGCGTCGGCGTAGCGGCTGTACATGCGAAACAGCTCCGAGGCGAAGAGGGTCGCCTCGTCGCCGCCGGTGCCGGCGCGAATCTCGAGCACCACGTTGCGCGAGTCGTTGGGATCCTTGGGAATCAGCTCAACCCGGATCGCCTCCGCCAGCTCCTCGAGCTGGGCGTCGAGGGCGGCCTGCTCCTCGAGTGCGACGCCGTGCAGCTCGTCGTCCGGCGTCAGCTCGCTGAGCATCTCGGCCGTACCCTCCCGCTCCTCGTGCACCTTCTTAAAGCGTCCGAAGAGCTGGACCACGTCGTCGATCTCGGTGAGGGCCTTGTGGGCCTCGCGATAGCTCGCGGGGTCGGAGACCACCTCGGGATCGGCCATCCGGCGGGTCAGGTCGAGGTGAGTGGCCTCGAGCTGCTCTAGTTTTTTCAGCTGCTGCAGCATGTTTGTATGGGGTTCCTTCAATCGCCGCGCGGACGAGACTCGAGTGAGAGAGCGGAAGATTCCTCATCTCTGCGCCTGAGGGTATTCAACAGAGGCGGTGTCCCTCAGGCCGAGCAACGCCATTCTAGCTCCCGACATTCCCGCCGCCCGGTCCGCCGCTCCCGACCGGGATACAGTAACGGCTATGGCTAAGAGTCTGGACGCGAGCGCGCCGGCCGTCTCGGCAGCTTTGGAGCTCCCGCCGCCCTCAGCGCGCCTCGACCGCTCGGGCACGATCCTCGAGCTGGACGCCCACTGGGACGCGCGAATCGCCGCGGCGGGCCCCGAGCGGCTCTCGGGCGAGGCGCTGATCGGCCGCACCGTCTGGGACTTTCTCGACGCCGACCCGGCGAGGCGGGCCCTCTGGCGAGGCTTTCTCGAGGCGGCCACGAGCGCGGGCGCCTGTCCTCCTCCAGCGCCGACGGACTCCACCCTGCGGCGGCTGCGCCCGTGGCCGGCGGCGGGCGAGGGAGGCAACGCGGGCGTTTGGCTACGTCTGGACCTCGAGGCGCCCGGAAAGCCGCCGTGGCTTCATCGCCCTCTCTTTCAGGCGTGCGCCGGGCAGCTGACGGCGCTCAACAGCGCCGCCCGCGAACTCTCCCGCGGCTTGGGTGACGATGCGGGGCAAATCGAGGCTCGCCTCGCCGCGCGGCAGCCCGCCGCGCGCCTGGAGCCGGTGCCCGACCTGCGCCTCGACGACAGGCCCGTGCTCACGCCCCGCGCGCCCGCGCCCCACGACGTCGAGGCCTTCAGCATGCTCGCGCGCGCCGTGCGCTCGGCCCTGCACGATCTCTCCAACCCCCTCTCCGCCATGCGCATGATGACCGAGGTGCTGGTGCGCACCGAGGAGACTGGCAGCGAGCGCGCCTCGACCCTGCGCGACCTCTCGACCTACCTCGACCAGTCGATCGCCGTGATCGCCGGCCTGCGCACCCTGGTACGCGCCGACTCGGCGGTCCAGGTGCTCGACGTGCGGCGCGAGCTGGAGGCGGTGGCGTCGCTGATCGGCTCGGACTTCCGCCGTCGCGAGCTCGACATCGAGATCGCCGCCGCCGACCCGGAAGACGCCCAGAGTCTGGTGGCGGGATCTGGCTCCTTCCGGCTGATCGCCCTCGCCGGACTCCTGATGAGCTGCGAGAGGGCGCAGCCCGGGGACACCCTGCGCCTTACCTATAGGGGCGGCCCCGCCGGCGTCCAGGAGATGAGCTGCGAAAACCTCGCACGCCCCGGGGCCGGTCCAGCAGGCGTCGAGGCCCTCGGGCGACCGGGCGCCGCGGCGCTGCTCGAGCAGCTGGTGGGCGCCTGCGACGGCAGGCTGAGCGTCGGGTCGGCCTCCGGGCCCGACTGGCGAATCCGCTTTGGCGACCCCGACGCCCTGTAGGCGGAAGATCCCGACGCCCGCTGCTCAGAAGGAGGTGCTGAGGCTGAAGTTGAAGGAGTCGAATTCGTCGTTGGGCAAGGGATCGAGGTTGCGCGCGTAAATGAACCGCAGGGGCGCGGGAAAAATCGGCACCCGGACCCGCAGCTCCACGCCGGCGCTGTAGCGCAGGAGATCCGGATCGATCGACTGAGCCGGCCCGAAGTCTCCGCGCGTATCGAAGACGCCGCCCACGTCGGTAAAGAGCACGGCGCGGAACGGCTTCCCGATCTGCACGTGATATTCCAGGTTGAGCTGGAATTTGGCGTTGCCGCCCGCCGGAAAGGCGCCGTCTCGCCGGAAGGAGCCGTCCTCGTTGCGCACCACAATGGAGCGCCGGCCGAAGCCGCGGATTGAATCGTCGCCGCCCAGAAAGAATCGCTGCTGGGGAAAAATCAGAGGATCTTCGGTGGTGGGGGTGCCCAGGGGCTCGAGGTAACCCAGCTCCAGGTTCAGCCCGAAGAACGAGCGAAAACGCTGCCGGCTCACCGGCTTGAACCAGGTCAGCTCAACCTGCGGCCGAATCAGCTGAGAATCACCGCCCAGAAAGCCGCCGGCCAGCTCCACGGAGGCCTGGGTGCGCAGACCGCGGGTGGGCTCAAAGCGGCTGTCCAGGGTATTGCGGATCCAGAACGGGCGCAGGATCGAGGTCTTGAACACGTCCCGGGCCGTCAGGAGGTCCCCGGTTTCCGAGTCCACCAGGCTGCGCTGCCCGTCGACGTCCGAGAAGCTGTAGGTCAAGCTCAGGCTCTGGAAGCCGCGGAAGGAGCGGCCGTAGGTGAGAGACGCCCCGGTCGCGTCCTCCTGAATGCGATCGACATCGGTGATGTCGATATCGGTCGAGACGCTAAAGACCCGCGCGCCCAGGGATTGGGGCCGGTCAAAGAGCCAGGGGATGCGGTACTCGAGGTCGTAGGATTCTCGGCGCCGTCCGGCCTGGATCGACGCGCCTAGGGTCTCACCGCGCCCCAGGAAGTTGGTGGTGCGCATGGAGAAGGAGCCAAAAAAATCGTCGACCTCGCTCCAGCCGCCGCCGAACTGCAGCTCGGTACGCTCCGCCTCCTCGCCGCGAATCAGGAGGTCGACCTCCTTGGTGTCGGCGTCGAAGTCAAAGCGCACGGGCTCCTCCTCGTCGAGGGCGAAATACTCCAGCTGCCGCACCTTGAGAAGGCTGCTGCGCACCGCGGTCATGCTCATCACCCGCCCCTCCTGCAGGAGCAGCTCGCGGCGCAGAACCTTGTCGAGGGTTTTTCTATTGCCCTCGAATTCGATGCGGCCGACCTTGAATTGATCGGCCTCGTCGACGCGCACGACAACGTGGGCCCGCGGCCTCCTCTCGGGCCCACCCTGGGCGGCCTCGGCCTCCACCACCTCGGCGTTTACGCGGGCAAAGATATAGCCCACCGAAGAGTAGAGATCGGAAATCGACTGCACCGCCTCATCGACCCCCTTCTGCCTCAGCCAGCCGCCGCGCGGCCGCTCGAATTGGGCCAGCAGAAGCTCATCGGAAAAAACGCTGTTGCCCTCGATCGAAACCTCACCGAATTTCCAGCGCTCCCCCTCCTCGATCGGAATCGTGAGGCGCAGGCGGCGCTTCTGCTCGCTGGGGGTGGCCGCCTCGGGATTCTTCGACACGACGTCGATCTCGGGGCGCGCGATCTGCACGTCCTTATAGCCGGCGTCGCGGTAGAGCTCGCGCAGGCGGTCCAGATCCTCATCGAGGGTCGCCGGATTATAGATATCGCTTTTGGTGAGGTTCGAAATCAAATTCGACTGCTTGGTGTCTTTCATGACCAGGCGCAGGCGCCAGTCGCCGTAAACCGTGTTGCCGTCGAATTCGATATCTCCGATCTTGACCTGATCTCCCGGATCGACCGAAAAAATCACTCTCTTCCGTCCGGCTCCCGCGTCTTCTAGAACCCACGAGGCTTCGGCGAATCGAAAACCTTTCTCTCCGTAAAAACCCTGGATCGCGTCCCGCAGCCGAGGCAGCTCGCCGCGCTTGAGGGGCTGTCCCTCGTAGACCTCGAGACGCTCGGCGTCGATCAGGGTCTCGATCTCGCCGCGGTCCGCGCGGTCGAGGCCCTGGAACTCAATGCCGCTCAGTATGGGTCTCTCGACCAGTCGTATGGTCAATTGGACACCCCCGTCCACGGGCTCCGCGAGGACGGCGACGTCGTCGATCAGCTCGCGTTGCCACAGGGCCTCGATCCGCTCGTTGAGATCCTCCTCATCGAGAGCGTAACCTTCGCCGCCCGACGCTCCAAAGAGGTAATAGAGCGCGGTTTCTCGCGACAGCGTCTCGAGGCCCTCGAGCGCAATACCCTGGATCTGTAGCCCCGCGTAGCGCCCTCCCTGGGCTTGACCGGGCGAGGGCAGAAGGCCCGCGGAGAGGACGAGCGCGAGGGCCAGGGCGAGGATCCGAGGGCGATCCCAGGGCCTGGACGCGGGTGCTGACGCGGGTGCCGGGCTCGTTCGGTGGGCTGAGCTGATCATGGCGATTCTCGCTTCCTGTGCGGGTCTCTGGCGGTCGGGCGGAAGCTCCGGAGGCTTCCGGCCCGCAACCGGACTCGCAAGGCTGATGCCACCGTCCCCCAAGGCGGGGTTTCCGAACGCGCCTTGAGGCCTACGGTTCCTTGGATCTTTCAAAGCGCTGGATCCAAGCTCCTGAATTCGCTCCGCCGCCCGGGACGAAGGAAAGGTTCAAGGGGACGACGGATATTGTTTCCGGTACCGGACAAAAACATTTTTTAGGTACGCCCCTTGCTCTGTCGAGAGATCGCTGGCGGCCTGCATTTCAGCGGCCGCTTTTCGTTCACTTTTTGAGGACAAATCATGCGAAGAACGAACGCTCGACGGACCCGACCTCTTGTTTTACTTCTATCAGCAGCACTCTTTCTGCTGGGCCTGCCCGCGGGCGCCCAGGAGCTGACCGGCACCCTGCGCGGCGCGGTCAAGCTGCAGGACGGCAGCGCGGCGCCTCCGGGCGTGCTGGTGACCGCCACCTCTCCGGCGCTCATCGGGACCCGCACCACCAACACCACCGACTCCGGCCAGTGGATCCTGCGCAACCTCGCCCCCGGCGATTACCAGGTGACCTTCGAGCTCGACGGCATGGCGACCACCCAAAGCGCCGCCACCGTGTCCCTCGGTCAATCGACGCCGGTCAACGTGACCCTCGGCGTGGCGGCGGAGTCCGAGACCATCGTGGTCTCGGGTGAGCTGCCCTCCGTTCTCGCCTCCTCCGAGGTATCCACCACCTACGGCTTCGAGGAGGTCAACAACCTGCCGATCGACCGCACCCCGGCAGAGATCGCCCAGCTCGCTCCGGGCCTGACCGACAACACCCCCAACGGTGGCCAGGTCACCATCTCCGGCGGCTTTGCCTACGACAACGTCTTCCTGATCGACGGCGTCGACGCCAACGACAACCTCTTTGGCAGCACCAACCCCGCGTTCATCGAAGACGCCATCGCCGACATCCAGGTCCTGACCTCCGGCATCTCCGCCGAGTATGGACGCTTCTCGGGCGGCGTGGTCAACGTGATCACCAAGTCCGGCGGCAATGAATTCACCGGCACCCTGCGCGCCGACCTCGAGAATGCGGACTGGCGGGAGACCACGCCGATCGAAGACTCGCGGGGCACGGAACTCGAGGACGACCTCTCGGAGACCTATTCCGCCACGCTGGGCGGCTACCTGATGCGCGATCGCCTCTGGTTCTTCGCCGCCGGCCGCGACGAGAGCACCAACAACGCCTCCGCCCTCTTCCGCACCGGCATTCCGCTCAACCGCGACGAGGAGGAGCAGCGTTACCAGGTCAAGGCGACCCTCAATCTCGTCGACAAGCACCAGATCCAGGGCACCTTCACCGACCGCGAAGAGAGCGAAGACACCATCGCCTTCTCGGCCAGCGCCACGCCCTCGACGGTGACCACCCGCGATCTTCCGAGCCAGCTCAAGGTGCTGCGCTACAGCGGCATCCTCGGCGAGAGCGTCTTCGCCGAATTCCAGGCCTCCGAGAAAGAGTTTGGCTTTCGTCAGGCGCCCGCCACCGGCGTGGTCAGGGACCTGAGCCTCGATCCGGGCTTCGTGGGCAATACTCCCTTCCGGGATTTCTTCGGCAGCTTCAACGGCCACTACAACGCGCCCTACTTCGACGGCACCGACCCCGAGGACCGCAACAACGAGCAGATCGCCGGCAGCACCTCGATCTTCCTCGACACCGCCAGCTTCGGCGGCCACGACATCAAGGTGGGTTTCGAGGATTTCTCGAGCTTCCGCACGGGCGGCAACTCGCAGTCCCCGACCGATTGGGTGCTCTCCTCCGACGTGGTGCGCGACGCCGCCGGAAACACCGTGGTCGACGCCAACGGCGAAGTGACCCCGGACTGGATTTCCGGCACGTCCCTGGCCCTCAACTGGCTGGCCACCCGCGGCGCCGAGGTCGAGCTGCAAACCACCAGCTTCTACGTCAACGACCGCTGGCAGCTCAACGACAACTGGTCCTTCAACATCGGCCTTCGCTACGAGGACGTGAACGGCGAGACCAACTCGAACATCACCACGGTGGACACCAGCGCCTTCGTGCCGCGCCTCGGCGCGTCCTACGACGTGCGCGGCGACGGCAAGATCCGCTTCGACGCCACCTTCTCGGAGTACGCCGGCAAGTACAGCGAGTCCCAATTCGCTCAGAACACCGACGTCGGCAACCCCGCCCTGCTCGGCTACGTCTACGAGGGGCCTCGGGGCCAGGGCTTCGACTTCGCTCCGGCCTACGACATCAACAACTACCGGGTTTTCCTGGTCAACGACGGCACCCAGAACGTGGTGGTCGACGAGGACATCAACTCGCCGGTCGTCGAGGAGATCACTCTCTCTGCGGGCGTCGAGCTGGCGCGCGGCGGCTTTCTCAAGGCCGTCTACACGGACCGCTCCTACTCGGACTTCGTAGAGGACTTCAACACCCCCGAGGCGGGCTCAACCGAGGTGGTGGTCGAGGGCAACCCCGCCGGCACCTTCAACAACACCTTCATCACCAACAGCAATCTGCCGAGCCGCGACTACAAAGCGATTCAGCTGATCGGGCGCTACCGCCTGGGCGATAACTGGACCCTCGACGGGAACTACACCTTCCAGATTGAGAACGAGGGTAACTTCGAGGGCGAGGGCACCAACACGCCCGGCATCTCCTCGGTGCTCGGCGACTACCCGGAGATCCGCTCGGAAAGCCGCCACTTCCCGGTGGGAGCGCTCAACGACTTCGCGGAGAGCAAGCTGCGGGTGTGGACCAACTACAGCCTGGGTCTTGGCCGAGCCGGCAGCCTCAACTTCGCCCTGCTCGCCAATTGGGACAGCGGTCGCACCTTCTCCGCGACCGACAGCGTCTCGCTTTCCGCCATCCAGAACGCGCTGATCGCCGCCAACTACGACGGCCCCGGACCCGCCAACCAGACGGTTTTCTTCGAAGGACGCGGCAACGTCGAGTTCGACGACAGCCTGACCTTCGATCTCGGCGTCAACTATCAGCTGCCGATCGCCAGCGACTTCGAGCTGTGGATCAAAGCCGACGTGATCAACATCTTCAACGATGACACCCAGATCGCCGGCGACACCAACGTCGACGCCGACACCGACGGGCCCGTGGACGCGCTGGGCATTCCGCTCAACTTCACGACCCCGACCGCCTTCCTGAGCGGCCGCAACAACGGCGACTTCGTCGAGCCGTTCGAGTATCGGTTCACGGTCGGCTTCCGCTTCTGATTCTCAGACGGACCACTCGGCGCGCCCGCGAGGCGAGCCACAGCTCAAAGGGGCGGCTTCGGCCGCCCCTTTTTCGCGCGCGCGAAGCCCCGCTCGCGCCCGCCCTATTCGCGGGCCGAGCCTGAGACCTCAGGGTCTCCCGCGCTCTCCTGGTCCTGCAGCAGGAGGGTCTCGAGCAGCTGGATCTTCTCGCGGGCGCGGCTCAGGTATTTCGCCCGGTCGTGGCGCATGGCGGCCAGCTCGCGCAGAGTCTCCTCGTCATGCTGCTGGAAGAGCTCCGCGGAACGCGCCGCCTGGGCCGGGGTGCGCCCGAGCTTTTGCAGAACGTCGGCGCCCACTTTGAGCGCCGTGCCCTGGGTCTCGCGGTAGACGCTGCTGAGGCCGGAATCGAGCATTTCGTAGGCGTCGGCGCGGTCGCGAGAGCGAATCAGAATTTCGAGATGCGGGTAGTGGGTTCGCACCACCCGCGACAGCTCGAGGTTCTTCTCGGGCGTGTCGAGCGCCAGCACGATCAGCTGGGCCTCCTCGGCGCCGGCGGCGTGCAGCAGGTCAGGCCGCATGGCGTCGCCGTAAAACACCTCGAGACCCAGCTTACGCAGCAGATCGACGCGGTCTGAGTTGAAGTCGAGCACCGTGGCGCCCACTCCGCTGGCGCGCAGCAGGCGGCCGACGGTGCTCCCGAAGCGGCCGAAACCCGCGACGATCACCGGATTGGCGGCGCCGGCGATGAGGTCGGACTCGCGCTCGCTCCGCTCGTGGGTGCCGATTCGCGGCAGCAGCGCCTTCTCGACGATCACCAGCAGGATCGGCGTCATCGCCATCGACAGCGCCACCGCCGCGATCACCGGGCCCGTGACCTCCGGCCCCATGATGCCGTGCTGGGCCGCGAAGGAGACCAGCACAAAGGCAAACTCGCCACCCTGGGCAAGCACGAAAGTGAAGAGCAGACGCTGATCGAGGCCCATGCGAAAGGCGCCGCCGAGGCCGAAAAGAACCACCCACTTGATCGCCACCAGGAGCACCACCAGCGCGGCGATCAGGCCCTTCTGCTCGCCCACCAGCGCAAAATCGATCGAGGCGCCCACCGCGATGAAGAAAAGCCCGAGCAGAAGACCCTTGAAGGGCTGAATCTCGATCTCAAGCTCGTGCCGATATTGGCTGTTGGCGAGCAGCACGCCGGCCAGGAAGGTGCCGAGGGCGGGCGAGAGGCCCACCTGGGTCATCAGCAGCGCGATGCCGATCACCATCAGCAGGGTGGCGGCGGTGAACAGCTCGCGCAGCCGAGTGCGCGCGATATAGCTGAAGACCGGCCGGGTCAGGTAGCGGCCGACCAGCACCACCAGGGCCACCGCCCCCAAGACCACCGCCGGCTCGGCCCAGGGAGGCACCAGATCCACTAGGGTTTTGCCGTACTCGCCGCCGGCCCCCGCGCCCGTGGCCCGCAGAGAGTCGGCGGTGGCGAGAAGGGGTATGAAGGCCAGCAGCGGGATCACCGCGATGTCCTGGAAGAGCAGCACCGAAAACGCGCTCTGGCCGGCATCGGTTTTGATCCAGCCCTTCTCCGTCAGCGTCTGGAGCACCATGGCGGTGGACGAGAGGGCGAGGATGAAGCCGAGCGCCACCGCCACCCGCCACGGCTGCCCGAAGGCCAGAGTCACGCCGCCGATGGCCGCGGCGCTGATCAGCACCTGCAGTCCGCCCAGCCCCAAAATCGGACCGCGCATGCGCC
>JBCCLG010000003.1:0-32700 GCA_039027015.1 Acidobacteriota bacterium
ATCTTCAAGCGCGAGCTGCGGCGCGGCTTCCGCTGATGCCGCCTCAATCCCGGGCCGCGGCGGGAAACGACCCGCAGGCCCGCAGCGCCGGGATCAGATCCCGGCGCAGGTCGGCGGCTCGCTGATAGCGATCGCCAGGCGCCTTGGCGAGGGCTCTGGCGAGAACCTCCGCTACCGCCCGCTGGGCGTCGGTCTCAACGCGCAGATCGAGGGGCGAGCTGGCCACGGCGCGCAGCATCTTGCCGAGGGTCTTGGCCCAGAATGGCGGCCTGCCGGTGAGCGCCTCGCAGGCTAGAACGCCGAGCGCAAAGAGATCCGCGCGGTGGTCGACCCGCTCGCCCGCCAGCTGCTCCGGCGACATGTAGGAGAGCGTGCCGATCACCATGCCGACGGCGGTCAAAGCCCGGCTGCCCGTGGGGCTTGAGTCGCGGACCTTGGCGAGGCCGAAATCGAGGATCTTCGGCACTTCCTCGCCGGCCTCATCGAGGGTCAGCATGATGTTCTCGGGCTTGAGGTCCCGGTGGATGATGCCGCGCTCGTGGGCCGCCTGAACGCCGCCCAGGATCGCCTCGAACCAGCGCGCCGTCCGGCTCGGCTCGATCGGGCCTTCCTTCTCGAAGGCGGCGCGCAGGGTGCGTCCTTCGACGTACTCCATGACCATGAAGGCGGCGGTGTCGGTCTCTGCGGGATCCGTGGAGCTGAGAGTGCCCGAGTCGAGCACCCGAGTGATGTTCGGGTGCCTTAGCACCTGACCCGCCCGCGCTTCGTTGGCGAAGCGTCCCTGGGCGACGCGGTCGCCGCCGGCGAGGATTTTGATCGCCGCTTTCTCGTCTCCGCCATCCGCTGCCGGGTCGATATTCGTCGCCAGGTAAACCAATCCCATGCCGCCGCGTCCGAGGCGGCGCTCGAGCCGGTAACGCCCCGCCACCGTGCGCTCGATGCGCAAGGTCGGCTCTAGGGGGTGGTCGTCGCCGTCGCAGAAAGCCGCCTCGGGATCGAAGCAGCGGCCGCAGATGGGGCACTCCTTGAGCCAGATCCCCGGACCCTGGGCGAAACTCATCTGCAGGCGCTGGACGTTGATGAGGGCGGCCTGGCAGGCCGCGGTGCGATCCGCCAGGGTCTGCAGGAGATCGAGCTGAACCTCCTTCAGCGGCGAGGCGAGCTCGCCGATCATCAGAAAGCCGCGCAGCCCCTCGGGCCGTCTCGGCGGATGCTGCAGCGCCGCGAGCCAGTGAGCGCCCCACTCGCGCAAAAAGGCTCGGTCTTCGCTTCTCAGATCGCCGAGTCCCTGGACCCGCCGCGGCTCGCACCACGCGGGCGCCAGGTCGCGCAGGGCGGTGGGTTCGGGGATCAGGACCTGGTCGTCCAGCTCATGGTCGCTCGAATAGATGAGTCGAAATCGGTGACCGCGGCGGCAGAAGAGGTGCAGCCTCGAGGGGGAGAGGGCCTCGAGCAGCGCGATGCCGACCGCGCGCCCCAGCTCCGGCTCGTCCCGGCAGCGGTCGAGATCGCCGATCAGCTCAAGAAGAATCTGCTCCCGGTGATGCTCCTCGCGAAAGAAGAGTCGGTGGAGAAGCGCGCTGAGTCGTCCCCTGGGCGTTCTGCCCGGAAGTTCCGCAGTCGTCTCGCGATCCGGGTCAAACGTCACGGCGTGCTGCGGGTCCTCGAATTTCGGGCCGCCCCGCCGTCAGGCCACCAAATAGGCGCTGGTTCGGAGCTGAAGTCGAGTGCGTCCCTCAAAGCCGCTGCCGAAGATCGAAAAGGCGCTCTTCTCGGCCAGGATCGGCAGCACGATCCAGCCATCGAAGCTGTCGCCCGCGCCGTAGGGCGGAACCACCGGCTCGATCTCCGCCAGCTTGACCCACCAATTCTCGTCGGGGTCGAAGGAGCCGCGTAGCTCGGCGTAGGTGCGGTCGAGATCCAGCACGCTGTTGGCCGACGGGGTCCACAGCGACACGATGAACCGCACCTCGTCGTAGTGGCGCGTCTCGATCCACGGATCGCCCTGGTATTCGAGCGGAAATGTGAACATTCCGGAGCTGTCGGTCGCGAAGACTTCGGAGGTCGAGTCAAAGAGAATCTGGCGCGGCGTATGGTCGCGGCTCATCGTGGGAGGGCTCCTTCTTCAGGCCAACGGGCGGAATGGATCGGGACTGTATCACCCGCCAGGGCCGGCCCCAGTGGCGCTTTTCGCGGCCTCCTCAGCCCTCGAGGCGGCCGAGCATGCGCTCGACGAGGCGCCGCAGGAGGCCCACCTGGCGAGCGTCGGGATCGGCGCCCGCAAGCATTCTGCGGCAGTCGCGGAGCATGGTGCGATGGAGGTGAGGCTGGTCGAAACCGAGCCGCTCGATCAGGGCGCCGGAGCGCTCGATCAGCTGCTCGCGGGCGGCGAAGGTCGGGCGCTCGTCCTCTTCGGTCGCCTCGGAGCGCTCGCGGCCTCGGGCGGCGGAGTCCGCGGCCGCATTCGATCTCGAGGCGAGGTGGAGGTCATAGGCCACCAGCAGCACCGCCTGGGCCAGGTTGAGGGTGGGGTGCTCGGCGGCGCAGGGAATGCGCAGCACCGGCTCGCATAAATCGAGCTCGCGCGCGGTGAGGCCGCTCTTCTCGGTGCCGAAGACCAGGGCGACCCGCTCCGCGGGCCCGAGCACGTCGGGCAGCCTTCGGGATTCGACGATCCGGCGGCCTTTAAGGGGCCGCTCGCGGCCCGAGCTGGTGCCGACGGCGCGGTGGAAGGGCGCCAGGGCCGACTCGAGATCCGGCGCGCGGACGGCGCCCTCGAGCACGTGCCAGCCGCCGACCCCAAAGCCTCGAGCCACCCCGCCGAGCTGCGGGGCCGGCTCCACCAGGATCAGCGTCTCGAGTCCCATATTGGCCATCGCCCGGGCCACCGAGCCGATATTGCCCTCCTCGCGAGGGCGCACCAGCACGATGGCTGGCGGCGGAGCGTGGGGTGCGGGCGCTGTGGTCGGCATCTTTTTCCGTTGCGAGGGGCGAGAAGAGCGGGGCCGAGGGGATCAGCCAGGGCGAAGATCCTGCCTCGCCGCGCTTGACAGATGACTTCCGGGGGTTTCAAATTCTTGAACACACCGCGCCGCATCTCAACCTCTTCGGCGAAAGGACTCCGATGCCCCAATCCAGAATGCGTTCCTATTTGATTTTCACCGGCACCGGCCCGATTTTGGTTCTCTCGACCTACCCCAAGCTGACCGACGAGCGACTGATCACCAAGCTGCGCTACAAGGGCATCGATAAATTTATGGCGTATCAGGTCGATCTCGACGTGGTGGAGAGCCGCTACAGCCAAAACTTTGCCTCGGTCGTAGAAGACCTCAAGGATGAGGGGCTCGAGGACGTTCGGGTGCTCGACTTCAACGGCCACCAGATCATGGCCAACTTCTCCCTCGATTCCCTGGGCGATCCGATCAAATTTGGCGGCTGATCGCGGGCGGTGAGCGCCGCGAACTGGACAGAGCGGCCCCGGTCTCCGTTTGATAGGCGATGGCCCCGCCTCCCGCCGGATGTCAGGACAGCGGCGGACGGTGTTCACCGCAAACCCTCTCACCAGGCCGACCGCTCACCGCTCCCCTGATGACGACAAGAAAGCACTGGATCGGACTCGCGATCGTCGCCGTGTGGCTGGCGGCGACCGCCCTACTCATCGAGCGTGAGTTTGGCGGACAGCGCCTCGAGCTGACGGGCGAGACGCCCGCGGGCACCTCTTCAACCTGGCTGGGCCTCTACCTGGCGGACGGGCCGCGCGTCGGCCACGTGCACCTGCGCCGCCAGGAGGAAAGCCGCTCCGAGCAGCCCGGTACCCGCCTGACCCTGGATTTACAGATGGCCATGCAGCTGCTCGGCCGCGAAACCGACCTGACCGTGTCGGGAGTTTTATGGCGTTCGGCGGACGGCCAATCTGCCGAGCTCGACGTCACCGTCGACTCCTCGGAGCAGACGGTGCGCCTCGTCGGCGCGCTGGCCGACGGTCAGCTGGTGGCGGAGGTCGAGTCGGGGGGCCAGAGCTTCCCCTTCGAGGTGCCCCTCGAGGCCGACGTGCTCCTGCAGAGCGGCGGCCTCGGCGCTGCCGTCGGGCTGCCCGTGCTGGCGGTGGGCGACGATATCCGCCTGCCGAGCTTCGATCCCATCACCCTCAGCAGGGGTACGGCGAGGATCCGCTGCGTTCGCGAGGAGACCCTCGAAATCGCCGGCCGGCAGGTCCGCGCCCGCCGGCTCGAGGTCGAGGCGAGCGGCCTCAACTCGACCGCCTGGATCGATCTCGAGGGCGAGGTGGTGCGCGCCGAAACGCCGGTCGGCCTGGTGCTCGAGCGCATCGATCCCTCGGCCTTAGCGACCTCGGAGGCGGCGGGCGGCGCAGCGGCCGGGGGCGGCGATTTTCTGGCGCGCACCGCGATCCGGCCCACGGGCGAGAGGCCTTTTCGAGGCGCCCGCCGGCTCGAGGCGCGCCTCTCGATGGCGGAGGGCCCGCTGCCGCCGGTGCCGTCGGGCGGCGCCCAGAGATTCGCCGCGGGGGGGCGGCTCACCGTGGACGCTCGCCCGGGGGCCTTGACCGCATCCGAGCAGCCGCCCACGGATCTTTTGGCCGCCGACGCCTTTGTGCAGAGCGACCACCCGCTCCTGCGGCAGCAGGCCGCCGGCATCGTCGGTGATCTCGAGGACCCGAGGGCCCAGGCCGAGGCGCTTTATGAGTGGGTCTTCACCGAGATCGAGAAGGTGCCGGTGATGAGTCTGCCGTCGGCTCTCGAGGTGCTCGAGACCCGGCGCGGCGACTGCAACGAGCACACCGTGCTCTTCGCCGCCCTGGCGCGCGCCGTGGGCCTGCCCACGCGCATCGCCGTCGGCCTGGTGTGGAGCGAGGACCTGGCGGGCTTCTACTACCACGCGTGGCCCGAAGTGCTGATCGGCGAAGTCTTTGTGCGCCTCGACCCGACCCTCGGTCAGCCCGTCGCCGACGCCACCCACATCAAGCTGCTCGAGGGCGGTATCGAGAGCTGGCCTCGTCTGCTGCCGTATTTGGGCCGGCTGCAGATCGAAATTCTGGAGATCGAGTGACGTGATCGAGATCCGCTCCTTGACGAAGCGCTTCGGCCCCAAACTGGCGGTCGACAGGCTCGATCTCGAGATCGGTGCCGGCGAATTCTTCTGTTTCCTGGGGCCGAACGGCGCCGGCAAGACCACCACCATCAAGATGCTCACCGGCCTGATCCGGCCGACCGAAGGCGAGGCCCGGGTCGGCGGCATCGACGTGCAGAAGGATCCGGTGGGCGCCAAGCAGCTGCTCGGCTACATCCCCGACCATCCCTTTCTGTACGACAAGCTCACCGGCCGCGAGCTGATGCGTTTCGTCGCCGGCCTCTACCGGCTGAGCGACGCGCGCTTCGAAGAGCTCGCGGAGCCCTTGCTCGAGACCTTCGAGCTGACCCACGTGGCCGACACCCTGGTGGAGCGCATGAGTCACGGCATGCGCCAGAAGCTGTCCTTCGCCTCCTGTTTTCTGCACGAGCCAAAGGTTGTGGTGGTCGACGAGCCGTGGGTCGGCCTCGACCCTAAGAACATCCGCGCGGTCAAGACCTACCTGCGCCGCAGGGCCGATGAAGACGGCCTGACCATCTTCATGTCGACCCACACCCTGTCGATCGCCGAGGAGGTGGCGGACCGCATCGGCATCATCCACGGCGGGCGCCTGCGCCACATGGGCACGGTCGACGAGATCAAGGCGCTCTCCGAGTCTCCGGGATCGCTCGAGGACGTCTTTCTCGAGCTGACCCGCGACGAGGCGGAGAGTCGCGAAGCGGGCCCCCCATGAGCCAGCTCGGCGCCCTCCTATGGTCCAAGAGGAGAATCGCGCGCCACAGCCTGGCGGCGATTCGCGAGCAGTCCAAGCTCAAGGTGGGCTTCGTCGGAGTCTCCTCGCTGCTGCTCCTGATCGGCATCTACGGCGCGTCGCGGCTGGTTTTCTTCCTGCTCGAGAGCCTGGGCTCCGAAGCTCTAGGCGGCGCCCAGCTGAGCCTCGGCGATCTGGTGATGTCGCGGCTGCTCTCCACCTTCGCTCTCACCGTCTTCGTGCTGCTGATCTTCTCCAACGTGCTGGTGTGCTACGCCTCGCTCTTCCGCTCGCGAGAGATGACGATGCTGGTGCACAGCCCGCTGCCGGTCAGCACGCTTTTTCTCGGCCGCTTTGTCGAGTGCGTGAGCTTCTCCTCGTGGGCGACCGCCTTTTTGGGCGCGCCGATGCTTCTGGCCTACGGCCTCGAAAGCGGTGCGCCGCCGGCCTTTTACCTCTCCCTGGTTCTTTTCTACGTGCCGTTCGTGGTCATTCCGGCGGCGATCGGCGCCGTTCTCTCGCTGCTCATCGTGCGGCTGGTCGCCGCCCTCCGGGTGCGGCTGCTGCCCCTGGCGGCGGGCGCGGCGGCGATTGTCTCGGCTCTTTACCTTGCCCTGCGCGGCCGACTGAAGGCGCCGGACCTCTCAGAGCCCTCGGGGGTCCAGGCGATCCTCGACGTTCTGGCCGGCAGCCAGAACCCGTTTCTGCCCAGCCAGTGGCTGGCCCAGGGCGTTCTCGCCGCGGCCACCGGTGATCTCGGCGAGGCGGCCTTCCAGCTCTTCCTGCTGACCGCCAACGCGGCTCTCGCCCTCTTCATCGCCACCCTGCTGGCCGAGAGGCTGTTTTACGGCGCGTGGTCTTCGCTCCTGGCCTCCGACGCCCAGAAGCCCGCGGCCGCCTCCGCCGGCGGGTCCGCGCGGGTGCTCGAGACCCTGCTGCGCCCGCTGCCCGAGCCCGCCCGCTCGCTGACCGTCAAAGACATTCGGAGCTTTTGGCGCGAGCCGAGCCAGTGGTCGCAGTTCGTGCTCTTTTTCGGCATTCTCGCCGTCTATTTGGCGAACCTCGGCGGCGATCGGCGGGTGGCTCTTGATCCCGAGACCTGGCAGGCGTGGGGCACCCTGCTCAACCTGGGGGCGGCGCTCCTGATCCTCGCCTCCCTGACCACCCGCTTCGTTTACCCGCTGATCAGCCTCGAAGGGCGGCGGATCTGGATTCTGGGCATGGCCCCGCTCACCCGCCGAGGCCTGGTGTGGCAAAAGTTCTGGCTGAGCGTGGTCACCACGTCTCTGTTCACCGTCGGGCTTTCCGTGCTCTCGGCCTCCAAGCTCGAGCTGGGTCCGCTGGCCTTCGCCCTGTCGGTCGCCGCGGTGCTGGCCGCCACGATCGCCCTCTCCGGCCTGGCCGTCGGCCTGGGCAGCCTCTACCCCGACTTCGCGGACGACAACCCGGCGCGCATCGTCTCGGGCCTGGGAGGCACCCTCAACTTCCTGCTCAGCATGGTCTACGTCACTCTTCTGGCGGCGGCTCTGGGCGTCGTGCTGCTGTGGCACCGCCTCTCTGCTCAGCTCGGGGAAGACTCCTTTCCCCAGGTGCTGGCCGGCGCCATCCTGTGGATCCTCGTTCTGACCGCCGTCACCTGCTGGCTGCCCATGCGCCTCGGCATCCGCAACCTCGAGCGTCTCGAGATTTAGCCGGGTCGCCGTGGGTTCCGCGGAGCGCCTTTACTCGCGCCTGCCCGTTTGGGGGCAGAATCTGGCCGTCACGGCCTACGGGGTCAGCTGGTTTCTCAAGAGATTCGGCCCGGGCTTCAGGACCCAGGTCGAGGGCCTCAAGGCGCGCGATCGCTGGAGCCGGCGGGATCTCGAGTCGTGGCAGCGTCACGCTCTTTTAGACCAGCTCGCGGCCGCGGCCGAGCGCGTGCCGTTCTATCGGGAGCGCTGGAGCGGAGCCGAAAAGCGGGCGGCGCTGCGCGGCGACCTCGCGGCGCTGCCGCTGCTCGAGAAAGGCGACCTGCGAGGGGAGGAGCGGAGGTTCCTGCGCGCGGATATGGGGAACCGCCTCGGCGTCCAGACCTTCTACACCAGCGGCTCGACGGGTACCCCCATCGCCACCCACTGGACCCTTCATGAGCTGCGCGGCGCCATGGCCCTGCGGGAGGTGCGCTCGGCGGGCTGGGCCGGGGTGTCCTTCGCCGAGCCGAGGGCCACCTTTTCCGGTCGAATGGTGGTGCCCGAGGCCTTGAGCGGCGGTCCCTTTTACCGCCTGAACCGGGTCGAGAGGCAGGTCTACTTCTCCGCCTTCCACCTCTCTCCGAGCACGGCGCCCGCCTACGTTGAGGCCCTGAGGCGTCACGGCTGCCGCTGGCTCACCGGCTACGGCGTCTCTTTCTATCTGCTCGCCCGCTTCATGCTCGATCAGGGGCTTCGGCCGCCGAATCTGGCCGCGGTGATCACCACCAGCGAGAAAATCACCGAGCCCATGCGCCGGGTCATGGAAGAGGCCTACGGCTGCCCCGTTTTCGAGGAATATTCGACCGTCGAAAACATCTCCTTTGCCAGCGCCTGCGAGCACGGGCGCCTGCACGTCAGTCCGGAGGCCGGCGTCCTCGAGATCCTCCGCCCCGACGGCGCGCGGTGCGATCCCGGAGAGCCCGGCGAGGTCGTCGCCACCGGGCTGCTGAGAAGGCTTCAGCCGATGATTCGCTTCCGCCTGGGAGACGGGGCCGCGTGGGATCCCGACCCGTGCCCCTGCGGCCGGCCGTTTCCGGTCCTGCGCGAGGTGCTGGGCCGCCTCGAGGACGTGGTCGAGGGCCCCGACGGTCGACGCATGGTGCGCTTCCACGGCATCTTCATCGACCTGCCGAACGTGCTCGAGGGTCAAATCATCCAGGAGTCTCGAACCCATCTCCGAGTCAAGATCGTCGCCTCGCCGGGCTTTGGCCCCGAAGAAGAGGAGCAGATTCGCGGCCGGGTTCACCAGCGCCTGGGCGCGGAGGTCCGCGTGGACGTCGAGCGGGTCGACTCCATTCCTCGAACCTCGGCTGGAAAGTTCAGGGCCGTCGTCTCCAAGATAGGCGGCGAGACGACCGGTTCCCCCGTTTAGGGTCTCGGCGAAGCTCAAACGGCCGCGTAGGCGTTGAGCCGGTTGTAGAGGGTCTTGAGGCTGATCCCCAGCAGGTCGGCGGCCCGCTTCTTATCGCCGTCCACGTCCTCGAGGGTGATCTCGATCAGCTTGCGCTCGGCGTCGGCGATCGACATGCCGGGCTGCAGCTCGAGCCCGTGGGTGAAGCTGCGGCGGCCCCTCGTGACTTCCGGCGGCAGGCAGCCGGCGTCGACCTCGTCGCCGGCGACGATGAAGGCGCGCTGCACGGCGTTTCGCAGCTCGCGCACGTTGCCCGGCCATGAATGACCGCACAGCGCCTCGAGGGCGTCGGCGGTGAACTGCTTCTCCACGCTCCCCTCCCGGCTATGCCCCTCGAGAAAGAACTCGGCGAGCTGCGCGACGTCGGCGCCGCGGGCGCGCAGGGGCGGCATGCGGACCGGAAAGACGTTCAGGCGGTAGTAGAGGTCCTCGCGCAGCTCGCCCTCGGCCACCGCCTTCTCCGGATCGCGGTTGGTCGCGCCGACGATGCGGACGTCGATCCTCCGCGGCTCGGTGCTGCCGACCCGGGTCACCTGGCTGGTCTCGAGAACGCGCAGCAGCTTGACCTGCAGCTCCGGCGGCATCTCGGTGACCTCGTCGAGAAAGAGCGTGCCGCCGTCCGCCTGCTCGAAATACCCCCGGTGCATTCTCTCGGCGCCCGTAAAGGCGCCCTTCTCGTGGCCGAAAAGCTCGCTCTCGATGAGGTTGGCGGCCACCGCGCCGCAGTTGACGGCCACAAAGGGCTGACGACGCCGGCGCGAGAGGCGGTGCACGGTCTCTGCCGCCAGCTCCTTGCCGGTGCCGCTCTCGCCCACCACCAGCACGGTGGCGTCGGTGGGCGCTACCTTCTCGAGCAGGTCATAGAGCCGCTGCATCGCCTTGGAGGTGCCCACCATCGATCCGAAGCGACCGAGCTGACGCAGCTCGCCGCGCAGGCTCGAGATCTCGTTCTTGAGCTCCCGGGTGCGCCCGACGCCGGCCAAAAGCGCCTTGAGGCGGGACTCGTCCAGCGGCTTGGTCAGGTAGTCGTAGGCGCCGAGTCTCAGAGCCTCCACCGCGGTGGCCACCGACGCGTTGCCGGTGATCATGATCACCTCCACCCCGGCGATCGACCTCGCGTCGGCCAAAAGCGCCGTGCCTTCGCCGTCGGGCAGATGAAGATCGGCCAGCACCACGTCGGGCTTCCACTCTTCGAGGGCCCGCGTGCCGCCGGCCAAATCCCTGGCGATGCGGGTCTCAAAACCCTCCATCTCCACCAGCGCCGCCAGCGCGTGCACCGTCGCCTCGTGATCCTCGACCACCAGGACCTTGCCGGAACTCTTCTCGGTCATCGGGACGCCTCGATTCGGATCTCGATTCGGTGATCGCTCGCCCGCACGCGGGCGCCTGAGGGAGACCAGAGGGTCTCGAGCAGCCGCGGCTCGGGGCGACCCCCGCCCTCGAGGCGGGCGAGCGCGGCGCTCGGGCCTGCGCCGGAGACGGTCAGCAGCACCGGCGACCCGGAGCCTTCGGGCGCCGAATCCAGAGCTGCGGAGGCCGTTGCGAGCAGCGCCGAGCCGGCGCCCGGGGCCCAGTCGCCGATCCGCGGCTCGGCCTCGAGACGCCAGGAGCGGTCCCGCTTGCCGGCCAGGGACTCGAGGAGCGGCTCGGCCGCGCGCAGGCGCCGACAGAGGTCCCTTGGGCCCGCGGGCACTTCCCGCTGCGGGTCCGCCGGCTCGAGCCAGGAAGCCAGCTCGAAGAGCTTCTCGAGACTCGAGACCTCCTCCTGAACCACCCTCAGCCAGCGGCCGGCCGAAGCGGTGCCGAGGGTGCGCTCGAGCAGAGTGAGATTGAGCTTGACGGCGTTGAGCGGCGAGCGCAGATCGTGCTCCACGGCCCTCAGCAGGGGCCGCAGGGCCAGCTCGCGGGCGCCGAGCCACGCGAGATCGACAGGTTCGTGCCGGGAAGGGATATCTGAAAGCGTCATGGGGAGACGGAGCCTCCGCGCTGTTGGCTAAAGCGGAAGTTTTCCACGCTGCTTGTAATTCCTGCAAGCCGGCTTCTCAGAAGACCCTGACCAGCTCGGTTCGCGGCCGTCAAATCGTTGAATCTATGGGTTTTGTCGAATGTTCGTGCAGCCTGGCGAAGCACGGCACGGACCGTGCTTACTCCCCTTTCGTGAACCTCACGACCGGAGACCCCATGAAGCCCTACGACCTGCCCAAAGCGCCTCGAGCGAAACCGCGGTCCAGCCGGCAAGCCCTGCGTCTCGCCGACGTCGATCGGTCAGACAGCGGCGGATCGGGCCCGGGTTTGCCCGAGGGGGCGCCGAACCCTGGGTACACTGCGCAGAACCGCCGCACCCTGCCCGCGCCCGGAGCCGCTTTGCCCTCGATCGAGTCTTCGGCCGCACGGAGAGCTCCCGCCATGACGCCGCCGACTCCGATTCTGAAGATACCCCTCCACGCCGACCAGGACCTCGTTCTGGTGCGCCAGAGAACCCGGCAGATAGCCGGGCTTCTCGGCCTGGACGCCGGCACCCGGAGCCGGGCGGCAACCGCCGTTTCGGAGATCGCCCGGGTGATCCTGGAGGGCGGGGAGCGAGGGGAGATCGAATTCGCCGTCTGTCCGGGCGCCGCCGCGGACGATCTTGGGATCCGCGCGCATGGAGACGGCCCGGACGTCACAAGTTTCGACGAGAGTCTTCGCGACGTCCGCGAGCTCGCCGACGCCGCCGAAATCCATCGCGCTTCGAGCGGCGCTCCCCGCGTCGAGATGCGATGGAGGCTCGGCCACACCGTCACGCGCCAGGCTCTCGACGAGCTGCGGGACAGGCTCCACCAAGAGCCGCCGGGCAGCGCCTTCACCGAAGTGCAGCAGCAGCATCAGGAGCTGCTGCACGCCCAGAAAGCGCTGGCCCACGCCCGCCGCGAGCTGGCCAGCGCCGACCGCTCGAAGGATCGATTCATGGCGATGCTCGGCCACGAGCTGCGCAATCTCCTGAACGCCCTGCACAGCGGTCTCGAGGTGCTCAAGCGCGATCCGCCGCCGGCGCTCCAGGCGCGCATGCAGAACCTGGCGATCGGCCAGACCGAGCACCTGCGGCGGCTGATCGACGATCTGCTCGACGCCTCTCAGATCCAGCGCGGCCAGCTCGAGGTGCGGGCCCTGGCGCTCGATCTAACCCGCGAGGTCGAAGCGCTGCTCGAGTCGTGGCACGGCGAGGTCTCGCGGGCCGGCCTCCGTCTGCGCATCGAGCGGCCGGCCGAGATTCTCTGGGCCCGGGCCGACCCGACCCGCCTGGCGCAAATCGTCGGCAACCTGCTCTCGAACGCCTGCAAATTCACCGACCCGGGAGGCGAGATCGTGGTCCGGATCGAGGAGTCCGGCGACCGGGTGCGGCTGACCGTGGCGGACACCGGATGCGGCATGGAGCCGGACGCGCTGGAGAAGGTCTTCGAGCCCTTCGCGCAGACTTCAGAAGCCAAGAAGCGCATGACCGGCGGGCTCGGCCTGGGCCTGGCGATCGTCCGCGGCCTGGTGGAGAGTCACGGCGGCGCCATGCGCGCGGAGAGCGACGGCCCCGGGCACGGCACGCGCTTTCTCGTCGAGCTGCCGAGGGTCGAGGAGCCCCAGGAAGAAACGATGCTGATCCCGGTGGCCGAGCCCGAGGGGCTCAAGATCCTGCTGGTGGACGACCACCGAGCCTCGGTGGAGGGCCTGGCCGAGCTGCTGCGCCTCGAGGGCCACGAGGTGGAGGTCGCTCTCGACGGGCCACAGGCCCTCGAGATCCACGCCCGCATGACGCCGGACATCATGCTGTGCGATCTCGGCCTGCCGGGCATGGACGGCTACGAGGTGGCGCGGCTTCTGCGCAGCTCGGAGGACGGCGAGGCCCTGCGCCTTCTCGCGCTTTCGGGCTTCGCCGACCCCGAGGCTAAAAACCGGGCGATCGAGGCCGGCTTCGACGCCCACCTGAGCAAGCCGGTCAACGTGGTCGAGCTGATCCAGCGCCTGCACGCCGAGGAGGGCTGAGCCGCCGGTCATAGGGTCAGCAGGCCGCTGGCCAGAAGGCCGGCCAGAAGCCCCGCGCCGCCGCTGACGCCGCCGAGCACCAGGCCGAAGAGGGCCCGCCGCCGCCGGATCTCGAGGCGCTGGGCCACCGCCTCGGCGCAGCCGTCTTCCTCGGCCACAAAGCGGCCCTCGAGGATCTTCGGCAGCCACCCGAGGTAGATCGTCGCCATCGTCGCCAAGAACGTCAGGTAGACGGCCACCGGTCCGAGCCAGTGGGCGCGCAGGGGCGGCGCCATAAAGCCCAGGCAGCCCACGGTCACGGCGAGAAGAGCCGAGGCTCGGAGCCTTTTCAGCTGGTGCCTCTCGGCCTCGCTGCGGGCGGCCTCGAGGTCGCGGCGCAGACCCAGCACCACGCCCGCGGCGCCGCCGAGCCAGCCCACGGCCGCGCCGCCTCCGAGGATCAGGAGTTTTTGGACCCAGCCGGCGTGGCCGGAGGCGCCCGCGAGGGCCGCGGCGGCGGCCGTCGGCGCCGAGGCCGTGGCCGCCAGAACCGAGGCGGTAAACGCCGCCCCCGGCGCGCTCTTTCTGGCCAGCTCGGCGAAGCGCTCCAGCATTTCCGCGCGCAGGCCGGCGCGGGCGCGCTGCAGGCGTTTTCTCACCGCGGCCTCCGAGAGCCCGAGGAGTGAAGCCACCTGGCGGGTCGAGCGACCCTCACGGTAGAAGAGCACCATGACCTCCCGAGACTCGTCGGGCATGGCTTCGAGGGCCTGGGCGAGAATCGCCTCGCGCTCTCGGCCGAGCAGCGCGCCCTCCGGGCCCAGGGCCGGGTCGGCGGCGCGCTCGACGCTGGACTCGGCGGCGCCTTGGGTCTCGAGATCGCCGGACTCAAGATCGCCGGGCCCGGCGATCAGGCGGGCTCGCGTGCGCCCGTCGCGCACCCAGGTTCGCGCCGTGAGGCGAGCGATCTGCCGCACCCACGGCAGGAAGCTCGCCGGGTTTTCAAGCTCCGGCAGCCGGCGCCACGCGGTGAGAAAAACATCCTGGGCGATATCTTCGCTCGCCGCCACGTCGCGGCTAATGGCGAGGGTGATCGCGGTCACCGAGCCCTTGGCGGCGTCCACCAGACGCCGGAATGCGCTGCCGTCGGCTCGGGCCGCGGCCTTGACGAAGGGGACCAGCTCCATCTCGAGGGGCAGGGGGTTCGAGGCGGCGGCGGCGGCGCTCATCGGCCCTCTCCCGCGCCCGCCTCGAGGTGCTCCAGGGTCAGCTCCAAAAAGCGCTCCGGCGCGTCGAGCATCACGAAGTGGCGCGTGCCGGCGATCATCTCGACCCGGGCGTTCGGCGCCTTCGCGACCTGCTGGCGGTAGCGCCCGATAAGCTCTTCCGTCGCCTCCTCGGTGGTCGCCGCGGCGCCCGCCGCGAGCATCAGCACGGGGCTGCGCACCTGCTCGAGAAGAGGCCGCAGATCGCGGGTCATGAGATCGTGAACCGCCCGGGCCACGGTGCTCGGGTCGCTGCCCTTGGAGGCCTCCGCGATCCGCTTGGCCACGGCCGGATCGCTGATCATGGTGCCCAGGGTGAAGGCGGTTTGTCGATCGTAGGCCTCGGGGGTCATGCCCTCGAGCATGCCACGCATGCCGTCGGCGGCCTCGCGCGAGCTCTCCACCGTCGCTCCCGGGTTCTGCAGCGCCGGCAGGAAGGCCACGCCGTCCACCGCCACGATGGGGCCGAAAAGCTCGGGCTCGCTAGCGCCGAGCCAGAGGGAGAGAGTGGCGCCCAGGCTGTGCCCCACTAGGGCCGGGCGTTCGGCCCGCTCCCCGCCCGAGGTCGCGAGCTGCCGGGCGTAGGCCGCCAGCTCGCGGCGCACCCGTGGCAGGAACTCGCCCTCGACCGGCGGCTCACCGGCGAAGCCGGCGAGGGTGAAAAGGTGAGCCTCATAGCCCTCCTCGACGAGAGCGCGGGCGGCTTCGTCCCACACCGAGCCGGGGCTGCCGAGACCGGGAATCATCAGGACCGCCCGGCGCCTCTCGCCGCGGGCGGCCGCGCCGGAGCCCTCGCTGGCGCCCTGAGGGGCGATGACGCGCACCGAAAAGGCGCGCTCCGCGGCCGGCTCGGCGAGGCTCGGCGAAGCGAGGAGCGCGGCGGCGGCCAGGCAGGGGAGGGCGCGCGAGCGAAGACGGCGGATGGATCGAGAGAAACGGGGGGATAAGGCTGCGAGAGAGGTCATCTTTCGAGGCTCCTGAAGGTGTTGAGAAAGGTCTAGCCGATGCAAGAGGGCGCGCTCTCCTGATGACCCCAAGTGGCGCCAGGCCGAAAAATGTGACCGGCCGCTTGCCTTTTTCGCTATTTTTTTCAGGATCCGCCGCACGCTTCAGCTGGGCTCTCGAGCTGCGAGAGCTCCTCGGTCGAGGTGCTGGGCCCGGATCTACTTCCCCTCGAGGCGGATCTACCCAGCGTTCTCGGCGACTCCGGCCTCGAGCTGACGCGCCGAGCGGGGAGAGCGGCGGACGGACCCCCTCGAAGGCCGCGGCTCGACACCCCGGACGGCGCGCCTAGGGTCCTGTGGCTCGAGCCGCGGCAGGAGGGCCTCGGCACGGAGATTCTCTACCTCGAGAAGGGCGTTCCCTCTAGCTTCGAAATCGCGCGCTCGGCCCGGCGATTTCGTCTCGAGGTGCGCGGCGGGCGCTGACCTGCCCCTCGAGGCGAGGGAAAAGCGGAGCAGAGGGGACCGGCGACCCGGATCAGCGGTCGTCAGCCCATCCGGCCTCTTCTTGCCAGCGCGGTTCCGCGGTGCTTTCAAAGGCCAGGGTGGTCGCGCGCACCCCGATCGCCACCAAGATGCCGGAAAGAATCAGGCCCATCAGCACGATCAAGACCGCCAGCAGCTTAGAGCCGCGCTGTTTGGGCGTCAGGTCACCGTAGCCCACGGTGGTGCCGGTGATGAAGGACCAGTACAGGGCGTCGAAGAGCGGCCACCCCTCTTTTTTGCCGACCACGGCGCCGAGGCCGAAGATCAGGAGATTGAGGCAGAAGAGCACCGGTGCGACGAGGTAGAGGCCGACGGCCAGGGCCTCGGCGAAGATCAGCAGAAACTCGAGGGTGCTCTCCATGCCTCACTCAAGGGGAGTTCACGGCTCGGGACCGATCTGCACGATCAGCTTGCCCTTATTGCTGCCGTCGAACAGGCGCAGCAGGGCCTGGGGCGCGTTCTCGAGGCCGTCCATGATGTCGTAGCGCCCCTCGAGCTTGCCCTCGGCGACCCATCGGCCGAGCTGCTGCAGGGCCTCCGGGTACTTCTTGGCGAAGTCGAAGACGATAAAGCCCTCGACCCGCGCTCGGTTGATCAGGATCGAGAGATAGTTATAGGGCCCCGGCACCGGCTCGGTCGCGTTGTATTGGGAGATGGCGCCGCAGAACGGCACCCGCGCCTTGAAGTTCAGAAGCCCCAGGCAGACGTCGAGAATCGTTCCGCCGACGTTGTCGAAATACACGTCGATACCCTTGGGGCAGGCCGCCTTGAGCGCCTTGGGCAGGTCGTCCTTCTTGTAGTCGACGGCGGCGTCAAAGCCCAGCTCTTCGGTCAGCAGGGCGCACTTTTCCGGCCCGCCGGCGATGCCGACCACGCGGCAGCCGCGGATTTTGGCGATCTGGCCGACCACCGAGCCGACGGCGCCGGCCGCCGCCGAAACCACCACGGTCTCCCCGGCCTGGGGCGCGCCGATTTCGAGCAGGCCGAAATACGCGGTGAGCCCCGTCATGCCCAGGGGACCGAGAAAGAGGGGCAGAGGCTGACCCTTGGGAACCTTCTGGACCTCCTTGGGATGGGCGAGGGCATAGCTCTGCCAGCCGAGGGAACCCGAGACCAGATCGCCCTCGGCAAATCCGTCGGCGCTCGAGCTCACGACTTCGCCGAGGGTCAGGCCGCGCATCACGTCGCCGAGCTGAATCGGCTCGATGTAGGACTTGCGCTCGGTCATCCAGCCGCGCATCGCGGGGTCGAGGGAGAGGTAGATATTGCGCACCAGGATCTGACCTTCGGCGGGCTCGGGCACCGCGCCTCGGGTGGTCTCGAAGTCGCTGGCCTTGGGCAGTCCCTCGGGGCGTGCGGCAAGGCGAATCTGCACGTTTTCGGTGGGTGTTGCGGTCTCGGTCATCTCGGTCTCCACTCTAGGGTTTCCATGCGGGACGGCCACGGCGAAGGGAAAGAGCGTATCGCGGCGGCGGTGGTTGTCTGTCGAGGGCGTCTCGGCGCCCTCGTCCATTAGGCCTCGCGGGCGGCGTCGAGCGCCTCCTGCAAATAGGCGAAGTCGGGGGTGAGCCGGCCGCGGTGGGTAATCACCGCGCGGCGCACGGCGTCGGGCAGGCGGAGCTCCTCAAACGGCCGGGTGAAGTCGGCCTCCGCCAGCCACGGCACCAGCTCGCGCAGCTGGCGGCTGAAGTGCACGGAGGCGTCGCGCGGCAGCTCGCACGGCAGGTTGTCGACCGCCATCACGCACACTCCCTCGCCGTCGAATCCGTCCTCGAAGCGGTCGCGCTGCGGGTCGTACGTATAGGTCGGACCGTCCGAGTCGGTGGCCTTGTAGGTCAGCTCGAAGGCGCCGTCGATGTCACAGGTGATGTCGCCGATCACGCGCAGCCGCCGCTCGCCGCGGCGCCACAGGTCCTGGATATGGGCTTTGGTCACGAAGCGCGGATACTCCGGGCTCCAGTAGATGCCGTTGATCAAGACCGTCAGAAAGGGCAGGAATTCGTGCAGGCGGCCGACGAAGCGCTCCGGATGATGGCGGTAGGTCTCTTCGTCAAAGGCCTCGTCGGGATCGCGGGTCGCCGCCAGGTGGTGCTTCTCGAAGATCACCTTGAAAAGACGGTCTCGATCGCCGCGGGTCGCCGCCACCTCGGGCAATTCCTCGGGGGTGACGGTCGTGTGCGGCAGGAGGTCAAAAATATCCAGCGCGCCCTGAGTGACGCTGCCGGCGCCGGTAAAGCCGACGATCAGGGGCTCGTCGAGGCCGCTGCCGGCGAGTAGCTGACGGCCGATCTCGGCCAGCTCGCCCTCGGCTTCCGCCACGTCGGCGTAGCGATGGGCCGGCAGCACGCGGCCGAACGGGGTGGTGAGCCCCTCCCGGGCGAGTCTCTCCCCTAGGCTCCAGAAGCTATCGATCATGCCGGCCTGCCCGGCCTGCCGACCGAATTTCACCATGCGGTGTCCGGCGGCATCGGCGATCTTCTCGTAGTCCACGAGGGTGATGTTTTTCTCGAGCAGAGCCTCCAGGAGCGGCATGTTGTGGCGCTGGCCCTTGATCACGTGGGCGAAGAAGGCGTAGCAGCGGTCGGGCAGCAGTTTGGCGATCGGCACTTCCTTGACCGCCAGGACGACGCCCGCGGGCGAGAGATCCGAGTCGAGGCGGGCGCCGGCCTCGCGGAACTCGGCGTCGCTGAATACCCGCACCGCCGAAGGCTGAACGATCGCCTCGATGGCGTGCTCGTCGCGCAGCCGCACGACGTCAGCGGGCACCAGGGGTACCCGGCGCTCCCAGTGGCTCTTGTCCTCCAGGCGAATGCCGATCGTCGATCCGGCCGCCATCACGCCCGCCCGCCGGCCCGGCCGCGGCTGAGTCGGGAAGCGCCTGAGCAGGCGAGGCCGGTCGAGGCCAGGCTTCGAGAGCGGGGCGCTCGCGGAGCGCTGGGAGGCTGGATCGTGGGCATGGGCGATCTCCGAAAAGTGGCAAGAGCAGGGCGGTGGCCGGATTGTAGACCGCGCTGACCCGGCCGCGGCCGACTAGCGCGGTAGCCAGGTCTCATGGAGATGGAGCCACTCCACCCCCGCGGGCTTCCCCTCGGCGTTGCGCAGCAGCGCCGTCGACACTCGGCCGGTCGCCTGCTCTTCGCCGCGCTGCTGCCACTCTTCATAGGTCACGACCGCCAGATCGTCCAGGGTCCGGCGGACTTTGAGGTTGCGGATCCAGATTTTGATGCCGCCGCCCTCGCTCGCCGCCGCCGAGCCGTGGGCCTGCCGCAGGCGGCCCAGGAGATCGGCGCGCTCGGTGACGTTGCCCGAAGGCGAGACGATCACGAAGCCTTCGCTCATCACGGTCGCGAAGCGCTCGAAGGCCTCCTCGGTATCGGGCAGGACGCCCACGAACCAGTCGTGAAAGAAGCGATGGAGGTCTTCGACCTCCTGGGCGCACCGCTTCTCGAAGCTCGGCTCGGAGGCCTCGCTCGGCGCCTGGGAGGGTGCGGGGTCGCCCGACGCGGCCGGGCCTGCGGAGATCAACCCTAGGGTCAGGAAGGCGATTCTCAACATGTTTTTCTCGTGTGGCTTTTATCAACGTTTTTCCGGAACGGTCTTGCCGACTGCCTCATGGCCAGATAGCATATTAAGTTCCCCAGTCGGCTTCCTCGCCGACCGGGGAAGGAATAAGGGCTGCGGGCAGCTGCTCCGACTTTGTCATTTTTCGACCCGACTTTTGCCACGCCCTGAGGGCACGCTCTTCTTATGCCATGGGCGGCAGCAGTTTTACGGGCAACAGCGGACCTGAGGGATCTCACGATGGAAAAACGGAGGCGGTATCTGGGAATGAAGGGCGCTATAACGCTGGCCTGCGGGCTCTGGCTGACGCTCTTTGCCTGGAACACCGTCCTCTGGTCCGACGACTCGCGTCTGGACTCGGTGGCCTCTTCCCTGGCCGAGGCGCGCGGCCTGGGCGGCGCCCTGCTCGATCCAGATCGTCTGGCTGACGCCGAGCTCGATCTCCTCAAGGCCCGGGAGCTCGCCGACCTTGAAAGGGGTAAGTCCGCTCCGCTGCGGGTCTTCGTGGGCGCCGAGAGGCACTTGACCCGCGCCCGCCGAGAGGCCAGGCGACTCGAGGCCCGTTCGCGATCGGCGTTCCGCTCGGCCCACGACGGAGCGGAGCAGACCCTGTCGACGGCGCATCTGGCGGTCCACAGGGCGGTGAGTCTCGAAGGGCGAGTGCCCCTCGGGCGGGATACCCAGCTCGAAAGGGTGCAGATGCGTCGCGAGGCCCGGCGGCTGACGGTGGTTCTTGGGCATGCCGAGAAGGCCTTTGCGAGCGGCGAGCCCATTCTTGCGGGGAGCCTGGCTCGAACCGTGGAGCGGGAGGCCCGCACGCTGGGGGATTTGATCGATCTCTCGATAAGCCACCGCTGAAGGGTCGCGTGATCCAGCCTCCGGAGGCCGCTGGGTCTTGGGGGCTGCCGCTGGATCGGCCTCCGCTGCGGCGCCCGGGGGGCTGCGCGCGGGTCCTCAAACTCGCTCGGCCAGCCGACGAAACGCTGGAGGCCAACGAGCCTCCCAAACGCAAGACAAGCCGACCCAAAGCCGGCTTGTCTTGATCCGGCCGAACGCGGCCAGATCCGAATGTGCAGCGGGCCTGGAGTCCAGGCTAGCTGGCTGAGACGTCAATCAAATCGATCACGCGCTCCACGCCCGAGATGCCCTGGGCGGTCTCGAGGGCCAGCTTCTCGTGTCGATCCTCGTCCAGCTGACCGCGAAGGCTGACCTGGCCCTCGCTAGCCTCCACCTCGATATCGAAAGCGCGCCGGCCCATCTCGCCGATAAGAGCGGCCTTGACCCGACTCTCGAGGATGGCGTCCTTTACCTCGAGCTCAGCCTTGGCCACGCCCTCGCCCACTGGAGCGTCCGTGGGTGAGTCGATGACCTTGAGCTCGTTGGTGACCTTCTCGACACCCTCGATCGACAAAGCCACTTCCTTGGCCAGCTCGCGATTCGCTTTGCTCTCGGCTTCGCCCAGGAGGAAGACGTGGTCGCCCTCGGCCTCGACGTCGGTATCGATCATGTCCCAGCCGATTTTGCTGAGCAGCGCGGTCTTGACCTGCAGCTCGGTCGCCGCATCCTTCACCACGTCGCCGAGATCTGTCTCGGTCGTGGCCAGCGCCGGTGCGGAGAGCAGGGCGAGGGCGACGAGAGCGGCGGTGAAGAGGGTGCGTTTCGTGTCGGTGGAAAACATGTTTCCCTTTCTCGATCGTGCGGTTTGAGATCGCGTTATCTGTAGGTCTGGCTGTGTGTGTATGTATGCATGTATGCGGGAAGCGTCTCCCCGCGAACGCCGTAGGAGAGTGCAGCCCGCGTGCCAGGGCTCCTGTTTAGGCGCCTGGAATCGCGGTTTCCGGGCCTGGGCGAGTTGCGCCCATGTAAGAAGCCAGGATGACCCAGCACGCGAGACGCCGGAGTCTCGGGGCGCCGAGAGCGCTGCTTGTAACGCTTACAAGGGAACGTGCAGATTTGCACCGCGGGCGAAGGGGGGCTGCCGAAAGGCCCGCGGATCCGCGGCTTTTGGAGGAAATTCGAGGGCTGGCACCGCCCCTGCAAAGTGGGACCCCGCAGCGACAACAACCGACCAGGAGTCTTCCCATGACTTTCAGAAATATATTCCTCTATTCGAGTCTCTTCGCCCTGACCGCGTCACCGGTCCTCGCCCAGAAGGCAGCCTCCAGCAGCCTGCGATCGCAGGGCGACACGCGGGTCAACACCATGATCTCCTCCGCCCAGGAGCGCCCGTCGGTCGCCGTTTTCGAGGGCGGATGGGTCAGCGCCTGGCAGAGCCGGGAGGGCACCGCCGACCTCGAGAGTCGGGCTCGCCGCTCGCAGGCCAGCCAGCAGGACATCCTGGTCAACACCTCCAGCCTCGGCACCCAGCGCGACCCCGACGTGGCCGCGGATCCCCAAGGTAATTTCGCGGTGGTTTGGTACTCCAACGAGCCCGCGGAGCCGGGCGGTGACGACTCCGGCTTCGGGATCGCCGCGCGCCTCTTCGACGCCGACGGCAACGCCCTCGGCCCCGCTTTTCAGGTGAACGACCTCACGGACGGCCACCAGATGCACCCGCGAGTGGCGATGGCTCAGGACGGCAGCTTCGTGGTGACCTACCGCAGCAGCGAGTCCTTCGGCGGCGACGACTCGGGCTCGAGCGTTCAGGCCCGCCTGTTCGACGCCGGCGGCATTCCGCTGGGGCCGAGCTTTCAGGTCAACACCACCACATTTCTCGATCAGCAATACCCCGACGTGGCGTTGAGCCCCGCCGGAGCCTTCATCGTGACCTGGCAGAGCCTGCTGCAGGACGGATCGGTCGACGGCGTCTACGCCAGGCGCTTTGACGCGAACGGCACGCCGCTCTCCGGTGAGCTTCAGGTGAACGTGACCACCGAAGGTTCCCAGAGCCGTCCCGAGATCGTCATCGCCAACAACGGACGCGCCATGATCGTGTGGCAGTGCGAGGATCTCGAGGCGGGCCTCGAGGTGCGCGGACGGATTTTTGCCGCCAGCGGACAGGCCATCGGCGGCGAGATCCCTCTTAATACCCTGACCGGCGGCACGCAGAATCTGCCGAGCGTTTCCGCCTTGAGCACCGGCTTCATCACCGCCTGGCAGAGCAGCATCACCGAAGGCACCGACCAGAGCGGCTTCAGCGTGCAGGTGCGGGTGTTCGGATTCGGCGGCCAGACCTTCGCCCCGGAGCTGCAGCTCAACACCTCCACCCAGGGCGGCCAGACCAACGTTTCCGCGGCCGGCTACAGCACCGAGATCGCCGTGGTGTGGGATAGCGATCACCAGTCCTTCACCGACGAAGACATCTATATTTTCCGGGACGAGACCGCGCAGCAGAAGCCGCGCCGCTAGGACCACCGGAGCCCGGGCCTCGAGGCCGAACCGCGGCGTCTCCGAGCGCCGTCGGCAGCAGAACCCGAGACACTCGAATGCCGCCGTCTCCCTCTCCCGAGGGGAACGGCGGTTTTTTTCGTGTCTTGGTCTGCGGGATGGCCGGCGCGAGCCGTTAAGATGCGCTGCCCACTTGCTGAATTGGTCAGAAGGCAGGCACGCGTCGAGAACCAGCTGCGCCGCGAGCGCGGGGGAGCCGTGAAAAGAGTCGTCACAGCAATTTTGGGAGGCGGACAGGGAAGCCGCCTTTGGCCCTTGACCCAATACCGCTCGAAGCCGGCGGTGCCCGTGGCGGGCAAATTCCGCCTGATCGACGTGCCGATCTCCAACAGTCTGCACGCCGGCATCGACCGCATCTACGTGCTGACCCAATTCAACAGCGCCAGCCTGCACCGGCACATCGCCCAAACGTACCGCTTCGATATGTTTTCGAAGGGCTTTGTCAACATCCTGGCGGCAGAGCAGAGCCTGGGCAATCGGGATTGGTATCAGGGGACCGCCGACGCGGTGCGCCAGAACGTCGAGCGCCTGACCTACGACGGGCCCGACGACGTGCTCATCCTCTCCGGCGATCAGCTCTACGCCATGCAGATGAGCGAGTTCGTCGGCCAGCACCGCGAGCGCGGCGCGGATCTGACCATCGCGGTCAAGCCGGTGAGCCGCGAAGAGGCTCCGGGGCTCGGCATCATGCGCGTCGACGCCCAGGGCCGCATCGTCGAATTCGTCGAGAAGCCCAAAGACCCGGGCGTGCTCGATAGCCTCACCCTCGACCACGAGACGATCACCACCCTCGGCCTCGACGCCGAGCCGGGCACGCTGCTCGCCAGCATGGGGATTTACGTCTTCAAGGCGTCGGTGCTCGGCCCGATCCTCGCCGAAGATCCCTCAAAGACGGACTTCGGCCGCGAGATCATTCCGTCGGCCCTCGAGACGATCGACGTGCGCGCCTACCTCTACAACGGCTACTGGCGCGACATCGGCACGGTGCCGGCCTTCCACGAAGCCAATATCGAGCTGACCGAGGAGAATCCGCCGCTCAACCTCTACCGCCAGGACGAGCCGATTTTCACCCACGCCCGTTTTTTGCCGGGCCTCAAGATCCTCAACTGCCAGATCGAGCAGTCGGTGCTGTGCGAGGGCTCGGTGATCAAGGCCGAGCGCATCGTGAAGTCGGTGATCGGCATTCGCTCGATGGTGCGCGAGGGCACGGTGCTCGAGCGCTGCGTGGTCATGGGCACCACCCAAAGACAGTCGACCAACGCCGAGGACGAGGTGCAGATGGGGATCGGCCGCGACTGCCATATCCACAACGCGATCATCGATAGCGGCGCGCGCATCGGCGACGGCAGCCGGCTGATCAACGAGAGCGGGGTCGAGGAGGCGGACGGCGACTTCTACTGCATCCGCGGCGGCGTGGTCGTGATTCCGGCCATGGCCGTGGTGCCGCCCGGCACGGTCATCTAAGACCGCCGCGCCGCCCGAGGAATCGGAGACAAGCCATGAAGATCTGCTACGTCGCCTCGGAGGTCTCGCCGTTCGCTAAAACCGGCGGCCTCGCCGACGTGTCGGCCGCGCTGCCTGCCTATCTGGGCCGCAGCGGGCACGACGTGCGGGTCTTCATGCCGCTTTACCAGACCCTCAAGGTGCCGCCCGACCTCTCGTTGGTGCCGGTGGACTTCCTGCACCACATCCCGGTGGCCCTGGGACCCAGGGTGCACCATTTCTCGGTCTTTGCCGCCAAGCTGCCCGACTCCGAAGTCGATCTCTACTTCATCGGCTGCCCGGCGCTCTACGACCGCGACCGCATCTACACCGGCGACTGGGAGGACGCCCTGCGCTTCGCCCTGCTCAGCCAGGCGGCCCTCAAGTGCTGCCAGCACATGGGCTGGGCGCCGGATATCGTGCACTGCCACGACTGGCATACGGCGCTCATCCCCCTCTACCTCGAGTCTCTCTTCGCCTGGGACCGCAAGATCTTCGGCGGCGCGCGCTCGGTCTTGACCCTCCACAACATCGCCTATCAAGGCTGGTTCGGCTCCGAATGGGTCGGCAGCCTGGGGCTCGATTCCTGGGCCCACCTGCTGCACCAGGACGATCTGCACCATCGCGGGGCGATCAATTTTCTCAAGACCGGCCTTCTGTGGGCCGACGCCATCACCACCGTGAGCCGCACCTACGCCCGCGAGATCCAGACGCCGGCCTTTGGTCACGGTCTCGAGGGCGAGCTCCAGCGGCGCTCCTCGCGGGTCGTGGGGATCGTCAACGGCGTCGACTACGGGGTGTGGAATCCAGAGACCGATCCCCTGCTGGTGCGCAACTACGGGCCCGACGACGTGGAGGAGGGCAAGGCGGAGTGCCAGCGTCACCTGCTGGAGCAGCTCAAGCTGCCCTACGACCCCGCGGCTCCGGTGCTCGGCATCGTGTCGCGCCTGACCTCCCAGAAGGGCTTCGAGCTGATGCGCGAGGGTCTGGCCCAGGCGCTGCGCTATCTCAACGTGCGCCTGGCCGTTCTGGGCAGCGGCGAGCGCGGCCTGGAGGAGTATTTCCAAACCCTGGAGCGAGACTTCCCGGGCAAGGTTTGCTTCTATCGGGGCTACAGCGAAGAGCTAGCCCACTGGATCGAGGCGGGGGCCGACATCTTCCTCATGCCCTCGCGCTTTGAGCCCTGCGGCCTCAACCAGATGTACAGCCTGAAGTACGGCACCGTGCCGATCGTGCGCCGCACCGGGGGGCTGGCCGACACCGTGCAGCAGTTCGATCGCGAAACCGGCACAGGCACGGGGATCGTTTTCGACCACTACGACAGCACCGGCTTCGCCTGGGCGCTCAAAACCGCCCTCGAGCTCTACCGCGATCGCGAGGCGTGGCGCACGCTGCGCCGCAACGGCATGCTCGAGGATTTTTCCTGGGAGCGCCAGGGAGCTGAATATGAGAAGCTCTATCGGCTGATGCTCGCGTAGCTGTGCCGAGAGCGTCGCTTCTTTTTGCCGCTGTGGTGGCGGCCTCCTTTACCTGATCGAGCGCGTCAACATCTCGATGACTCCACAAGGAGACGGAGACGATGCTGAACGGGACCTCTTCCCTGCCCCTCTCGCTTCGCGTAGCCGCGGGCTCCGCTGCGCCGCCCCCCAACCGGGCCTTCCTGAGCCGCGTGGTCGCGGTGATCGAGCAGCACCTCGATGACGAGGACCTGCAGGTCGACACCCTCGCGCGCCACCTGGCGATGGGGCGTACGCCCTTCTACAGGCGCCTGCAGGACGTCACCGGCTGCACCCCGGCTCGGCTGATCCTCGAGACCCGCCTCGAAACGGCGGCGCGCCTGGTGGCCCACGACACGCGGCCGCTGCACGAGATCGCCGGTCTGGTGGGTTTTAAGACCTCCTCGCACTTCGGGCAGCGCTTTCGCGAGCGCTTCGGCGTCTCGCCCTCGGCCTGGCGGCGCCGCTTCCGCGCGTCGGCCCAAGGCTCTGCCGACGACCCTCGCCGCTGAGAGATGAGTCAGAGAGAGGGCGCTCCCTCAGTCCTCGTCGATCAGCAGGCCCAGAAGATCGGAGGTCGAGATCAGGCCGACGAGCTGCCCCTCCTCCACCACCAGAAGCCGGTGGAGGTGATGGCGCAGCATGGTGCGCGCGACCTCTGAGACCGTCGTCTCGGTGTCCACCGACACGATCTCGGGGGTCATCAGCTCGCGCACCGACATCTCGTCCCCCTTGAGGCGGACCTCCTCGATTCCGCCGCCTCCCCCCGCGCCGACCGCGCGGTCGGGCACGTGCAGATAGCTGCCGCCGCTCGGCCAGGAGACGTCGCGCACCACGTCGACCACCGAGACCACGCCACACACGAAGCCGTCTTCGTCCACCACCGGTGCGCCGGTGATCTTGTTGTCGGCCAGGAAAGAAGCCAGCTCGGCCAGCGTCCAATCATCCTGAGCGGTCAAGACGCTCGGGTTCATC
Organism: Acidobacteriota bacterium; assembly: GCA_039027015.1. Classification (GTDB taxonomy): domain Bacteria; phylum Acidobacteriota; class Thermoanaerobaculia; order Multivoradales; family J023; genus JAUIJL01. The sequence goes on from JBCCLG010000003.1 coordinate 26,624, forward strand.
ACGTCGCGGGCTACGATCGGCCGCATGGTGCCGTTCTCCTTGAGCGGACCGGCACGACGTCGCCGACGATGCCGAGGTGGTCGGAAAGAGGGGTGCGGAGGGTGTGATGGGCGTGCCAGGTCAGCTCGCGCGAGACCAGGATCCAGTCGAGGCGCCGCCGCGGGTTGTGAGCCGGGAAGGTCGGCACCGTGCGCTGTGGCTCGAAGGGGCGCACGCCCAGGGTCTCGGCGAGCAGGCGCAGGGAGTCGGGCTCGCGCTGCCAGCAGCAGTTGAGATCCCCGAGAACCACCATCGGGCGTTGGCCGCGCCGGGTCTGGAGCTCCTCCACCATGCGCAGAATCTGCTGCCTGCGCAGCGCCGGCCGCAGAAAGTCGAGGTGCACCGAAACCAGGTCGATTTCAAGGTCCCGCCACCTGGGGACTCGGATGGTGGCCACCACGAATCCCTTGGTGTCGCGCCAATTCGATCGGAAGCGGCGCGACAGGCGCTCGCCGAGGGGCCAGGCGGAGAGCAGGGCGGTGCCCGAAGCGAGGGGGAAGCGCGGGCTGCCGAACGGATTGTGGTCGCCGCGGTAGTGGTGGAGCAGCCGGGCGTGGCGGGCCAGCGACTCCACGTGGTCGAAATTGCCGCTCCACGCCGAAGGTCCGTCGGCCTCCTGCAGGGCCAGCACGTCGGCCCTGACCGTGTGCAGAATGCGTCCGACCTCCGAGACGTTGCGGCGCGCCGTGCGCTCGAGCAGCAGGGCCTGGTGCGTTGCGGTGCGCCTGCCGTGGCCGACGTTGAGCGAGACCAGGCGCAGCGCGTTCGCCGGCCGCGGGGGGATGGCCTCGGCGCTCACCAGCGCAGGGTGGGCCGGTCCGGGTCCGGGGTCTCGCTTGAGGCCCACCGTGCGCAGCGTCAGCTCGCGCAGCTGATCGGCGCTCTTGTTGAGGCCTTGAAGGAGCATCCCGGAGATTCTGTCACGCTGGAAAGCCGCGGGCCGTCGTCGCGCTTCCGATCGGCGCGCCGGAGGGCCTGCCCGCGGGCGTAGGATCCTGCGACGCCTGACGCCTCGGAAGGTTTCCCGGCGAGGGCCCCCGGGGATCCGTCCGCTCCCCGGGACCTCTCGATGGGATTTAATAGGCTCTCGATGACGACCGAGACCCACGCCGCCGCCGCCGCTGCCGACAGCGGGCCGAGCCTCGGCCTTCGCCAGGCCGGCCACGTGCTGGCGGTGCGCCTGTGGCGCCTGTTTCCGTGGCCCGGCGGCCGCGGCCGCTATTGGTTCAAGAAGAAGATTTTCGGCCCGCGTCGCGGCCGGCCGGCGTCGCCGATTCCCACCGACGCCGGCTGGCTGCTGCTCGAGTGGGCCGACGATCTTCTGCAGCAGAACCTCTACGCCACCGGCAAGCACTACGAGACCGAGGTGACCGCCTGGTTCGAGTCGGCCGGAGGCGGCGGCTCCCTCGAGGGCGCCACGGTGCTCGACGTCGGCGCCCACGCGGGCTTCTACACCCTGCTCCTGGCGCGCGCCGTGGGCCCGGAGGGGCGTGTGGTGGCCTTCGAGCCGCAGCCCGATTTGGCCGCGGCGGTGCGCCAGGCCCTCGCGATCAACGGCCTCTCCGGCCGCGCGCGGGTCGAGGGCCTGGCGGCCGGCGATCGCGACGGCGAGATCACCCTCCACCGCCCCGGAGACCGCGGGCGCACCACCGCCGGCGCCCCGCCCGCGGGAGGCAGCGACAGCTTCACGCTGCCGATGGTGCGTCTCGATCGCTGGATCGAGGAGCAGCTCGACGAGCCGCCGGCCCTGATCAAAATGGATATCGAGGGCGCCGAGTGGCTGGCCCTCGAGGGCCTCGAGGGGACGCTTGTCGGCGGCTCGGCGCCGCGCCTGCTGATCGAGATGCATCCTCAGCAGATCGGCGACCTCGGCGGCAGCGTCACAGGCCTCGTCGAGCGGCTCTCGGCCTTCGGCTACCGGCTCAGCTGGCTCCACCCCAGGCGGGGCGAGGTGGACCTTCCCGCGCCGCTCACCCGCCTCGAGTCGACGTGGCACCTGGTGGCCGAGCCTGCCGGCGGCGATCGGCGCACCTCGACGTGACCAGGAGCTCGCCCCCCAGGGTCTCGGTGGTGATCGCCACCCACAACCGCGCGGATCTGCTGCCCGCCTGCGTCGAGTCGATCCGGCAGCAAACCCTGCAGGACCTCGAGATCGTGGTGGTGGACGACGCCTCGAGCGATCGCACGCCGGAGGTGCTCGAGGAGCTGCGGGCGGCGGATCCCCGAGTGCGGCCCGTGCGCGCGGCGCGCAACCTCGGCCCCGGCGGCGCGCGCAACCTCGGCGCCAGAGAGGCCCGCGCTCCGCTCATCGCGGTTCTCGACGATGACGATCGCTCTTTGCCCACCCGCCTCGAAAAGCAGGCCGGCTATCTCGACCAGCGTCCGGAGGTCGACGGGCTGTTCACGGCGATTCGCTGGCACGACGCCGCCGGCGTCACGCTGCGCCACGTGACCGGCCCGATCCTCGCCGATTCCCTGCCCCGCGATCCCGGCGAGCTCTTCGAGCTGCTCTATCTCGACAGCAATCGGCTGACCTCCACCACCCTGATGATCCGCCGCGACGCGCTGCTCGAGGAGCCCTACGCCGAGGACGTGCGGGTCGGTGAGGATTGGTCGATGTTCCTGCGCCTGTCGGCGCGCGGTCGTCTTCTGCGCTCGATCCCCGAGTCCCTGGTCGATATGCAGCGCGACGCCGGGCACGCCAGCCTGATGAGCGACAAGGCCCGGGCGTTCGCCGACCAGCGCCGGGTTCTTCGGCAGATCCGCGCCTGGCTGCGCCAATGCGGTATCCGCGACTTCGATTCCCTGCACCGCCGGGCGTGGGCGCGGCAGCTCGTGCGCGAGGCTCGCTTCTGGTACGGCGCCCGGGCTCTGGCCCTGATCGGGCGGGCCCTGCTCTCAGCCCCCCGCGACCGGGAGCCGTGGCGCGCCGTCGCCTGGCTCGGCGGCGTGGCGAGGGCCAAGGCGGCGCGGCGCCTGGTCGGGCCGCCGGGCGGCGCGGAGGGGCAACCGTGAGCGAGAGGGCCCCGATCCTCTACACCCTCCCCAATCTCACCACCGCCGGCTCGGGGAGGGCCCTTTTCGAGATCGCCCGCCGCCTCGACCGGGCGCGCTTCCGGCCGATGCTCTGCCTGGCCGCCCGCGGCGGCGAGCTCGAGCGCGAGTTCGAGGCCGCCGGAATCGAGGTGATGGAGGCCGCCGTGACCCTCCCCGCGGCCCCCCGCTGGAGCCTGCCGGCGCGCGCCCTGCGCCGCGCCCGTCGCCTCGCCGGGCTGGTGCCGCGGGGCGCCCTCTGGCATTCCTTTCACTATCTCGACGACTACACCGAGCCCCTGGTGGCCAGGGCTCACGGCGCCGCGGCCTGGCTCTACACCAAGAAAAACATGAGCTGGAATCGCCAGTCGTGGCAGCTGAGAACCTGGGGGGCGACCCGGGTGCTGGCGCAGAATCGCGATATGGAGACCCGCTTCTTCGGCGGTCGGTGGGCGCGGCGCTGCGTGAGGGTGCCGCGCGGGGTCGACTGCGAGCGCTTTGCTCCGGCAGCGCCGGGCGAGCCCGACGGCCCCGCCACAGACCGCGATCTCGTGCTCGGCTGCGTCGCCCATCTGGTGCCGGTCAAGGGGCACCCGACCCTGCTCGACGCCCTGGCCCGCGCCCCTGGCTTTCGCCTGCGCATCGCCGGGCGAGCGCTCGACTCGGGCTATCGCCGGCGGCTCGGCGAGCAGACCCGGCGGCTGGGGCTCGAGGAGCGGGTGGACTTCGTCGGCTCGGTGAGCGACGTTCCTAGCTTCCTGCGCCGCCTCGACGCCCTGGTGCTGCCGACCTGGGCGCGCTGGCGTCAGGAGGGCTGTCCGGTCGCCCTGCTCGAGGCCATGGCCAGCGGCCTGCCGGTGATCGCCACCGATATTCCGGGCAGCCGCGACGTGGTGGAAAACGGGCGCAGCGGTCTGCTGGTGCCGCCCGAAGATCCGGCGGCCCTCGCCGGGGCGCTCGATCGGCTGCGCGACCCGAGGCTGCGCCGCGCCCTGGGCGAAGCGGCCCGCCGGCGCGCCGTGGGGAACTACTCGATCGAGCGCGAGGTCGCGGATCACGAGAGTCTCTACCGGGAGGTCCTGGCACGATGACCGCGGGGTCCGTCGACCCGGGCCGCTGCGGCGACTGGCTGCTCCTGGGCCCGGGCGCCCGGGTGCCCGGCGCCGGGCGCTGCGGAGAGTGGCGCGAAGTGCATCGGGCCGGCGACCGGCGGCTGCTGGTGGCGCAGCCGGGCCCCGCGTGGGCGGGCTCGCCGTGGCGCGCCGTCACCCCCGCGGACGGCGGAGGCACTCGCGCGTGGCTTCTGGGCGAGTCTCCCGCCACCGACGCCGAGGTGCTGGCGGCGGCGCGGGAGCTCGGGCGCGGCGTCGACCCGTCTATCCGGCTCGGCGGCCGCTTCCTGCTGCTGATCGAGCGGACGGGCTCTTTTGAGGTCGTGACGGATCGCTTCAACACCCTGCACGCCTACCGCACCGCGAACGGCGCGGCCGTGGGCACAAGCTATCGGGCCGTGTGCGCCGCCGGCTCGGCGCGCCGGCTCGACTGGCCCGCGCTCCGCGGCTTCTTCACCCTCGGCTTTTTTCTGGGCGAGAGCACCCACTACGACGACGTGCGCTGCCTGGGCCCGGCGGCGCGCCACAGGGCCACAGAGGCCGGCGACTCCGGCGGCGAGCGCTACTGGCGCTGGAGCTATCGCCCCGAGAGGCGCCGTGACCGCCGCGAGACGGTGGACGAGCTGGCGTCGCGTCTCGAGCGGGCGGTGGGCGCCGCGGCCGCGGGCGAAGCCGGCGAGAGGCTGGCGCTGCCGATCTCCGGCGGGCTCGACTCCCGCGTTCTGGTCGCCTGCCAGCCCGCCGGTTCGCGCGCCTGGGGCTTCTCCTACGGCTACCAGAAGGGCTCGGTGGAAATCCGGCTCGCCGCCGAGATCGCCCGCCGGCGCGGCCTCGACTTCGAGTCGTTCGTCGTCGAGGCCTACCTCGAGCGGGAGCTCGACGTCGTTCTCGACGCCGTCGAGGGCTTTCAGGACGTCACCCAAAGCCGCCAGATCTCCCTGCGGGGCGAGCTGGCGCGGCGAGCCGGTGCCGTGCTCGGCGGTCATTGGGGGGACGTGTGGCTCGACGACGCGCACCTGGATCTCGCCGCCTCTGGCGCCGAAGGGCGGGCGGAGGAAGAGCTGCCCGGCAGGGTGCTGGCCTCGATGCGCAAACGCGGCCACGGCTGGCTGGTCGAGAACGTGTGCGCTCACCATCTCGAGCCCGGCGGGCCTGCGAGCGGGCGCGACCCTCTCGAGCTCGCCATCGCCCGCGGCCTGGAAGAGCTGGCGGACGTCGAGGATCTCGACTTCCGCGTCAAGGCATTCAAGACCGACCACTGGTCGAGTCGCTGGACTCTGGCCAGCGTGCGCGCCTACCAGGCGGCCTCCTTCCCTCGGCTGCCGTTCTACGATCCCCAGCTGGCCGACTTTTTCGCCACCGTGGCCACCGAAGAGCTGCGCGACCGCAGCCTCGAGATCGACTATCTGAGGCGCCACGCCCCCGACCTGGCGGCGGTGCCGTGGCAGGAGACCGGCGCGCCCCTCGGCCGATCCCGCCGGCGCGCCTGGTGGCTCGGGCTGCCCGAGCGCGCCGCGCGTCGCGCCTGGCGAACCCTGCGTCGCCGGCCGGTGATCGAGCGCAATTGGGAGGTGCAGTGGCTCAGCCCGGGAGGGCGGACGCTGCTGCGCGGGCTGCTGACCGCTCCGGGCCTGCGCCTGCACGACGTGGTTCCGAGGCGGAGCGTGGAGCAGCACCTCGAGGAATTCCTGCGCGCTCCGAGCGCCGCGAACGGCTACTCCATCTCGATGCTGGCGACCTTCGCCGCCTGGCTGGAGAGGGAGTAGAAGGGTGGGTGCCCCCAAGAGACCGCGACTGCTGGTTCTGGGCGCCGAGCCGCCGCTGCAGACGTTTCTCGAGCGGCTGTTTCGCGGCCTCGAGGGGGATTTCGAGATCGTTCTCGCCTCGCGGCGA